>JAGLDR010000080.1 GCA_023145475.1 bacterium | reverse complement strand
GTAGTGCATCGGAATTACCCCATTCCTATGACTTGATACCTTTCTCAGTTAAAAGGAGTCAATAATGAATTTTTTCTCTCGTTTTACCTCTCCTTACAAGAATCATGCGAAACTAGCCGTTTTTATTACAACTATTTTGCTTGTTATAAATCTTTTTGCGTCAGTTGACACAATCACCATTTTAAATGGCACTGAATGTGAACAGACGGGTGTTTGTCACTACAGGATGCAGTTTTCATCATGGTTTTCAATCAATCCAAGCTATCCTGAAGATTATGATTATTATAGGAATATAAAAGATCCTCAAAACAATTGGCACAGTACAAATGGGACGCTTCTTGACTGTATGAGCAGTGGTGTCTGCACGGCGATTGCCTCAGATCATGTTGATTTTAATTATACCCATCCTGACAGTGGCGCTGTTGTGGTGAATATGCAGGTTGAAGATTATTGGGGTGGTGATTACGCTGCGGCGACACTCTATCATTCCGTTGAGCTGTTTACGGTTCCTGATTCTGCTTTTCAGTCATGTATCACCGATGAAATGACAGACAAAAATTATACAAATATTAATCAGATAACAACTCTCAGTTGTAATAGTGTTGCTCTTACTTCGATTGAAGGTGTTGAGATGCTCACTTCACTGGTAAGTTTGAATATCGCAGGAAGCAGTGTAAGCGATCTTTCACCGGTGTTGCAATCAGGTTCGCTTCTTTCACTCTCTCTGCTTGATGGAAATACTTCGGGATTTGTAATAGAGGCCCCCGAACGAGATCCTTTCTGGCAGTTAATACGAGAGCATATTGCATGTAGGCGCTTGTATATACCTTCATGTTATGATGCAATTTATGTGGGAGATTGTCCTCCTCCATTTTTCACTGATAGATGTGATAATGGAACTTGTCATTATGACCATGTTGATAACACTTCCTACTGTGTTCCGTGGTATGAAGAAGAAGTTGTTAAAATTAAAGATACTGAGGATACTCCAATATTTTATGATGGTAATAGTTCATGGAATAACTTTGTTACAGGCACTCAGAATGTCAATATTCTTGGAGGGTCTACAACAGCTTCCGTTGAAACTTATGAAGGAAAATTTGTTTCATGGGAATATAATAATGGAGGAAAATCCTTTATTCAGATTCATTTCCATGCTGCAAAACCGGCAGATGTAACAGAAAAACTGCCACTTTTAATTATTTCACATGGAGGCGTCGGTTTTGCTGATTATGAATATACAAATACTCTTGCCGCAGAGCTTAATATGTTTGTGATTTACTATTCAGGCCCTGGACGAGGCCCGTATAAACGGCATTGGGAGGACAATGTACAGGTAGCAGACAGAGATAATAATGGTGCTTTGATTCCAATTAATTATCCTATTAATGAAGCAATTACATATGATAAATGGTCAACAGGTACGGATCACACCTATTATGGTTATTTAACAAATGAGGGAATTAGAGAAGATAGACATGATAAATTCTTCGATTCCTCACCAGATCCGCGAGGCTCTTGGATGTGGGGGCATGCTGTAGCCGCAATGCGCGCCATAACACTTGCCTCTTTAAATGATGATATTGATATGGAAAATGTTGCAATAACCGGTGGTTCTGCCGGTGGTATCGCAACACTTTTAGCCTCATCAGTTGATGATAGAATTAAAGTTGCTGTTCCCACTATTTCATCTCTTGCGATTGAAGATGCGGTTGCTTTTGATGAGGATCTTAATGAACTCAAGAGCTATTCTTGGATAAATACATTAAGACATTGTACCGATAGCGGACTGGATGATACAGCACCAAATTGGGTGGAGTTTATAGATCAAATTGTCGGAAAAGATGCACTTATAACAAGAAATAGTGTGCCGACACTTTTCCTTAATGGCGCAACAGATGAATTTTTTCCACTTAATGCTCTGAACAGCACTTATAATGCAATGGACAATAACAGTTTAAGTAGACTTTCAATTCAATATAAACGAGGACATGATTGGCTCACTCCTCAAAATGATGATCCTCCTGGGCTGTTAGAGACAATTCATATGCGCCTCAACGGCGGAATATATCATTGGTTAAAAAGTCATCTTTCTTTTCCAAATAATAATCAAAATGATGATTTGAATGATAATAGAATACCATCAATTCCTAATGCACCAACAGTAACAATTGATGGTAGTCCAGAGCAATATAAACCTCAAGTTATAATTGATAATCCTTTTGCATCAAATGTTGGGGTTACGGTTGCATTTTATTATAGCACTGATCAAGGATTAAGTTATCAGAAGGTGGAGCTTGTTTATGATAATAATGATGATATTTATATAATAAACGAAAATGGTGTTTTGGATTCAGAATTCAATTTCGACACTTCATTTCATTTTGCCGATGTTATTTATACTTTTCCAAATAATTCTAATAATATTAAAAACTTTTATAAAACTTTTTATCTTTCTTCGCAACCCGTTACTCCCTCTATTCCTAATATTCCGGAATGGGCTCCACCTACCTGTAAATCGTTCCCTGATGAACCAAGCAGTGTGTTAATGTGGTGATAAAGATGAAAAAATTATTATTATTACTTCTTTTTTTTCAAATAGGCTGCACTCATTCTGTAGATGATAGGTTTTCGGATAATATTGCAACTTCAGATGAAGATTCTGCTATTATTGATGATGTCGCAGTAGATGTAACTGTTGATGTAGATTCTTTTGTGGAAGACGATGTTGTCCACGATAAAGACACTGTTGTTGATGAAGATCTGTTATCTGACGAAGATTTAATAATTGATGTAGATGACACTCCTGATGAAGACATCATTATCATCTACTGTGACACAAATCCTTGCAAAAACGGTGGAATCTGCATCGACAAAGCTGACGGATACCGATGTGACTGTTCAAAAACAGGTTTTATTGGTGCAGATTGTGAAGATGAGCCAAAATCAGCATTTATAACCACTTGGAAGACTGATAATGAAGGTGTGTCTGAATCAAATCAAATCATCATTCCGACAAAAGGAGATGGATACAGTTACGCTATTGACTGTAACAGTGACGGCGTCGTTGAAGCGCACCATCAAAAAGGTGATTACACCTGTGAATATGAAATCCCAGGCACCTACACAGTTTCAATCACAGGGGATTTCCCACGGATTTATTTTGATGATAACGCTTCTCGTAATGACTATGACAATGAAAAGATTGTGTCGATTGAACAGTGGGGAACTATTGAATGGAAATCAATGGAAAAAGCCTTTTATAATTGTCATGATTTTGTAATGAATGCAGCAGATAATCCAGATTTGTCAAATGTTGAGAATTTGAGTGAAATGTTTTACAAAATATTGTCAATTGAGAAATATATAACATCGTGGGATGTTTCCAATATCACAAATATGTTAAGAACTTTTCTTGGTATTTCACATTTCAATCAAGATATCAGTTTATGGAATGTTTCCAATGTTGTAAATATGCAGGCGATGCTTTTTGGAACATCGTTTAATCAAAATATAAATTCATGGGATGTTTCTAATGTTGAAAACATGAGTGCTATGTTTGAGAAAACTCCGTTTGATCAAGATATAAGTTCATGGGATGTTTCCAATGTCACCAACATGGGACAAATGTTTTTAGGTGCAGATAGTTTTAATCAAGATATCAATTCGTGGGATGTTTCTCGTGTTACTGATATGAATGGAATGTTTGCAGGTACAGATGTTTTCAATCAAAACATCAGTTCGTGGGATGTTTCAAATGTCACGGATATAAGTGGAATGTTTGCCAACACCGAGAAATTCAATCAAGATATCAGTTCATGGGATGTTTCGAGTGTTGAGGATATGGAGAATATGTTTTTTAATGCTAAAGAATTCAATCAAAACATCAGCTCATGGGATGTCTCAAATGTCACTGACATGAGTTCAATGTTCGCAAAATCAGAAGCATTCAGCCACGATTTAAATGGTTGGAACACCTCAAAAGTCACCATAATGGAAAGAATGTTTGCCGAATCAGTGGCATTTAACGGAAAAATAGATGAATGGGATGTTTCAAGTGTTACCACAATGGAAGAGATGTTTGCCGGATCAGTTGCATTTAATAGCAAAATAGACTCGTGGAATGTTTTAAAAGTAGAAAACATGCATGGAATGTTTAGGGAGACAGCTGTATTTAATCAAAAAATAGATGGTTGGGATGTTTCACAGGTGGAATATATGAGTTCAATGTTTAGAGAAAGCGTTGCGTTTAATCAGGATTTAAATTCGTGGGATATGAGCCATGCTCCCTCTATTTTATCTATGTTTTTTGCTTCAAAATCGTTTAACGGAACTATAAGTTCGTGGAACACTTCAAATTTCTCATCGATGCCCTTTGTTTTTCAAGATGCCGTTGCATTTAATCAAGATATTGCTTCATGGAATGTCTCAAATATTGAAAACATGTGCTTCCTGTTTAAAGGAGCCATCTCATTTAATCAAAGTTTAGCGGCCTGGGATATTTCAAATATTGTTCCAATAGAATATGGCTTTGGCGGTTTACCATCAAATACAAGTATGTATAAAATATTTGAAGGTGTTACACTCTCCACCGCAAATTATGACGAAACACTGCAAGCGTGGAGCACATTAACTCCCCGTTACGGCGTACGATTTGACGCAGGTGGCAGCAAATATTGTACAAGCGAAGCAGCGAGACAGAAACTAATTGACACCTATAAATGGGAAATTAATGACGGTGGAAAGGACCCTGATTGTGAGTAAGGATCCCTTTATAGATACAGACGCTATTTATTGTTAGAGATTTTAAAATTTCACCAGATTTCTTGGTAAAGAATGGAATATTAATACAATGTATCCGTGCCGTTGATTTGGCGTTGTTACTACAGTAAAATAGCTACATTGATAAGAGATGGAGTGAGAAAAAATGATAACACTATCTGCTATTTCAAAAAGTTTTGGAAATGAGAAGATACTTGATGCCATCTCTCTTACGATTCCACAAAAAAAAGTTTCTGTTATTCTTGGTCCTTCAGGGTGTGGAAAGACTACGCTTCTTAACATTATCTCAGGTATTGAAAAAGATTTTGAAGGTGAGTGTGATGCCGCAGGTTTGATGCTGAGCTATGTCTTTCAAGAGGATAGACTTCTTGAGTGGGCAACCGTCAGAGAGAACATCGATTTTGTTTTGAAAGGGCGCAATATTGAAGATTCTGTTGTTGATGAAGTGTTTGATATTCTTGCTATTTCTTCGCTTAAAAATCGAGCCGTGTCAACGCTGAGTGGTGGACAAAAGCAGCGGGTGAGTATTGCAAGAGCCTTCATATATCCTTCAGATGTTGTCCTTATGGACGAGCCGTTTAAATCGCTTGATTTGAATTTGAAAACAGCAATTATCAGAGATCTTCTTTCACTGTTGCAACGATATGAAAAGACTGTTGTTTTGGTGACTCATGACCCAAAAGAAGCTGCGCTCATGGGTGACACTGTTACTATTTTGACCGATAGACCGTCTCAGGTTAAGCATATTTATGCGGTGAATCTGGCAAAATCGGAACGATTTTTGTATGATGTCGCGACGCTCAAAGTTGAGCAGGATATTTGTAGCACGCTGTTGCAGTAGTTGTGCAGTGTGAGCTTTCGGGGGGCGAGTGATATTTTGAACAAAGAAACCATGTTATATGTTGGTATAGATGTTGGGTCGACGACGGTGAAAGCTGTTGTGCTGGATAATGAGAATACGGTTCTATGGAAAGAGTATAAACGACACAATACACGCCAACCAGAGCTCGTCAAAGAGATGCTTGAAAAGATTGCTCTTGCATTTCCTGATGACTCTCTCTCTCTGTTTATTACTGGTTCTGGCTCTCGCTCCCTCGCAGAATCTGTCAATGCACTCTATGTTCAAGAGGTCAACGCTGTCGGCTATGCTGTTGAAATCCTCTATCCTGATGTGGCATCGGTTGTGGAACTTGGTGGACAAGATGCAAAAGTCATCATTTTTAAGGGAGAGGGCGATAAGAAGTCGACGCTGACATTTATGAATGACAAGTGTGCCGGCGGAACGGGCGCAACAATTGATAAAATTCTTGATAAAATTGGACTTCATCCCCTTGAAGCTGCAAAAATACGAAAAACAGACCAAACGATGCACCATGTTGCGGCAAAATGTGGCGTTTTTGCTGAAACAGATGTTGTTGGGCTTCTTAAGGCCGGTGTTGATAAAGAGGATATTTTTGTTTCGCTTTGTGCCGCTATTGTCAGGCAAAATCTTGAGGTTTTAGTGCGAGGAAATGTGCTCAAAGGGAGGGTTATTCTTCTTGGTGGACCTCACACCTATCTTCCTGCATTGACTGATGTGTGGCGTGAAATTCTTCCAGAAACATGGGCGATTCATAAGTGGACACCTCGTTGTGCCGATATTAAAGAGTCAATTTTTGTGCCTGATGATGCACAATTTTTTGCAGCGACAGGTGCGGTGCTATTTGGGAGGAAAAAGAGTGAGATTTCACACATTTCAGAGGCTGATAAGCCACGATTTGAGGGCGTTGAAAAGTTAGACAACTATATATGCTCTGGGCGTATTAAACAACTTGAAGCTTCAGGTTCTGTTCTTGATGGATTGGTGAAAGATGCTGCTGAAGTTCAAAGATTTGCAGAGCAGTATGCGGTGCCTGAGTTTGTTTCTCCCCACTTTGAAAAGGGGCGTATCTATCACTGCTTTCTAGGCATTGATGGGGGCTCAACAAGTACAAAACTTGCCATTCTTGATGAGAAACAGAATTTGATATATCGAGATTATACCCTTTCAAATGGCAATCCAATTGAAGATGTTCGGACAATGTTTGGGCGCATTGATGCGTGGCAGAAAGAGGAGGGCATAACCCTCGACATTGTGGCAAGTGGTGTTACAGGATATGCCGCATCAATTTTGCAAAAGGCATTTAAGATAGAAAATGCAATTGTCGAGACTGTTGCTCATATGAAATCTGCTGTTGCAGAATATGGTGATGTTGATTTGATTTGTGATGTGGGCGGTCAAGATATTAAAGTACTTTTTATGAATAACGGTCGCGTCGTTGATTTTAAGCTTAATACGCAGTGCAGTGCCGGAAATGGTTTTTTCCTTCAAAGTATGGCTTCCCAGTTTAACATTCCTGTTGAGCAGTATGCAGAGCATGCTTTTAAGGCAAAAAAAGCGCCAGCATTTAACTATGGCTGTGCCGTTTTTATGGAGCAGGACAAAGTCAACTTTCAGCAACTTGGATGGACAAAAGATGAGATAATGGCAGGGCTTGCCCTGGTTTTACCAAAAAATATTTGGAACTATGTTGTACAAGAGCCACACATTGCAAAATTTGGTCGTCGATTTGTCTTGCAAGGTGGTACACAGAAAAATCTGGCAGCTGCAAAAGCACAGGTTGATTATATCAAAGAGAAGGTGCCAGATGCCGATGTTTTTGTGCATAAGTATGCTGATATCTGTGGTGCCGTCGGTGCAGCCATTGAATCGATAGAGCAGCAAAACGGCTCTCCGTCATTTATTGGTGTTGAGCGAGGGAAAGATGTCGAATTTACGACGCAAAATGATGAGACAACGCGATGCAAGTTTTGTTCGAATAGGTGTGCTCGAACATTTGTGGATATTAGACTAGGAGAAGATGAGCAAGTTCGCTTTATTTCGGGTTATAAGTGTGAAAAAGGGATGGCAGAAAGTGTAGATGATATGAAAAAGCGGGCAGATGAGCGAAGTGAAAAATTGCACACAACGCCAAATCTTGTTGAAGAGTCTGCAACGCTTGTTTTTGATGATTTCATCTTCAAACAGTTGCCACAGAATGGTGCGAATGTCTCTCAATCTGACTATTATCCAACGAATGAACTGAAAGAGTACAATCAAACGCAGTTTCACTCTCTCTCTGCAGAGAAGAGAAAGATACGCTCTGAAATGGTAGTCGGGCTTCCTCGTGTGCTTAATATGTATCTCTATTCACCCTTCTTTTCCACCTATTTTCGTACTCTTGGTATAGATGTCGTTTATAGTGACTATACATCTCAAGAGTTGTGGGATAAAGGCAACAAATGGGGTGCGATTGATCCCTGTTTTCCTGCAAAAGTTGCGCCAGCTCATGTCTATAATCTGCTCAAGAAAGAGCGGGTAACTCATATCTGTTTTCCTATTATTACCCACCTCCACTCCTCAGTTAAAAATACGCTTGGAAATAATGCGTGTGTCATTCAAATGGGAACGCCAGAAGTGGTAAAAGCCGTTTTTACCCGAGAGAATAACCTTTTCAAAGAGAACGATGTTGAATATTTGCGCCCTCTTGTCAGTATGGATAATCCTGTTGAGATGGATGCTGGACTGTTTGAATATTTCTCAAGAAAGTTTGCATTGACACACGATGAAAATGCGTGGGCAGTTCGGCAAGGGATTAATGCGATGAATAGCTATTACGAGACGCTGGAAAAGAGCGGAGCAGAGCTTCTGAATAAGCTTGTAGACAGGGACAAAATGGGTATTTTGCTCATTGGTCACCCTTACCACCACGACCCAGGTCTTAACCACGGTATTTTAGAGCAATTTCAGCTCAGAGGTTTTCCTGTTCTATCGATTGAATCACTGCCTGGTGCTGATAGTTTTATTGATCCTCTTTTCACAAAGGAGAGTGGAGATAACTTTGATATTGGTGATGTTTGGATGAGGAACTTCAACAGAAATACCAACCTAAAAGTGATGGCAGCAAAGATAGCTGCGCGACATCCGAATCTCGCTGTGATAGATTTGAGCAGTTTTAAGTGTGGGCATGATGCACCAACCTATTCATACATCGCTCACATTTTAGATGATTCAAAAACGCCCCATTTTTTGTTTCATGATATAGATCAAAACAGACCAGGGGCAACCTTTAACATCAGAATTGAGACAATTGAATACTTCTTACGGGCGGAAGAGCGAAAGCTGAAAGGAGCGCACTAAAATGCAGACAAAACTTGATAAAAATGGTATAAAACCGCTTGTTCCGAAACATATTGTTGCGAATCAGTGGGATGGCTATCCAAATCCTGTATGGCATAAAAAAGATAAAAAGAAAGTAACAATTATGTATAGTATGGTCGAGCGTCGGAAGTCATATTTTCTGCGTGCCTATTTTATGAGAAATGGATTTAAATTTCTTGATATGGGCGATCATATTTCTGAAGATGTGCGCTGGGGCAAAGAGTATGGAAATAGAATGCAATGCAATCCGATGTATTTTACCTCTGGCAGTTTTATCCGTCATTTGATGATGTTGCACAAAGAAAAAGGGCTGTCAAAAGAGGAGATAGTTGAAAAGTATATCTTTCTTTCGGGTGGCGGTCAGTGTGGTCCTTGCCGATATGGAATGTATCCTCAAGAATATTTGAAAGTTGCGAATGATGCTGGTTTTAAAGGTTTTCGGTTGATGATTTTTTCATCTGAACTGCAAGATAGCGCACTTCCAAAAGAGCAGGCATTTCAGTTTAATCTGAAGTTTAGAATAAATGTCTTAATCAGTTTTATTATGGCTGATTTTATGCATATTGCTGAATGTGCTTTGCGTCCCTATGCAAAAGATAAGCACCATGCACTTGCAGTCATTGATGAGTGTGAAAAACTGCTTTTTGAAGCGTTCAAGTCGCCACTTTTTATCTTGAAATTGCCTTCTGCACTCAAAAAGGCAGGAAAGTTGCTCGCTGCGGTTGAGAGGCGAGATGTAGAGTTGCCTCTTATCTATATGACTGGAGAATTCTTTGCAAATCTAGCACACAATGCAGGCAACTATGATATGCGAAGGTTTATTATGGATGAAGGATGTGAGGTTTTACCTGGCTCGTTCACGCAGAGAGCTCTTTATGATAATTGGCGCAGAAGTCGAGATGCAAAACGAGGAATGAAGTACGCAGCAACAAAAAAAGAGCATAAGTATTGGAAGAAATCACTAAAAAAGCAGATTGGCACAAATAAGGCAATTATGTTTTTCTATAATTGGATGAAAAAACATTTCAATCCAGAACAATTTGGCGGAAAAGCTGACCTTGATGATCTTGATTATCTTGCCGATATTGCTCAAGAACACTACCATCCTGAGATTTTTGGTGGAGAGGGTAATCTTGAAATTGGCGAATCAATTCATTACGCTGAGAAGGTTGATGGTTTTCTTTCATCCAAACCATTTGGATGTATGCCATCGTCTGGTGTTTCTGACGGTGTTCAGGCAAAAATAATGTCACTCTATTCTGATTTGAACTTTCTCTCAATTGAGACGAGCGGCGACAACGAAGTCAGTATTCTTAGCCGCGTTTCAATGATGCTTTTTAAAGCGAAACAGAAAGCTGAGAAGAGGGTGAGTGAGGGATAAAGTTTGCAATTTTCTCTCTCCCTTTGTTTGACTTTGTCAAGTCACTCGGTAGAATGGGTCAACTTTGTTGCTGTGGGGGCTACATATGAAAAAAATTCTCTCTTTTGTCTTGTTGATTTTATTGGGTATAACTCTTTTTGCCGCTGCAGAAAAGTGGAAAACTGAGCGAAATGATGAGCGTATGAAGCTCTATACTCGCCAAATTCCAGGAAAAAAGATTAAAGAGGTTAAAGCTATTGCTTTTATAACAGGGACGATAAAAGAGGCGGTCGCTGTACTTTTTGATCGACTGAACCATCCAAAATATTTCAAACATATTCAACATACAGAACAGCTCAAAAAGACAAAAAAATGTGATTGGTCATACAACTCAATTGATGTTCCTCTGATTACTGATCGAGATTATCTGGTCAAATCATGTAGGGTTGATAATGCGGATGGTTCTGTTTCTATAACATGGGAGCCATTTGTTGATGCAAAATATCCTGAGGGAAAAGATGGGAATATTCGTGTTACAGTAAATGAAGGATACTGGAGATTTTGGCAGGTCGGACCTGACGAATTAAAAGTTGAATACTATATTATTACTGATCCTGCCGGCTCTCTTCCTGATTGGATTAAAGCAAAAGCAAATCGCTCAGCGGTGCCTCAGACAATCTGGAGTGTTCACAAACAGATTGCAAAGTGGCGGGAAGCTGCAAAAAGCGGCAGATAAGTGCCGACAAATTCTCAGATAGAAAATCGTAGAAAAACATTAAATATTCAGATGGCTCAGTCTGTTATCGAAGGGCTGGTCTATGGCTTTTTAATTATGAGCGAGGTGGTTCTCAGGCGAGAGTTGCATGCCTCAAAACTGTTAATTACCCTCTTTACTATGGTTATGCCTGTTAGTGCCCTTTCATCGCTCTATTTTAGCCATTTTATCACAAAACATCCTTCAAAGATACGGCATCTTATCATTCTAGCGGCTCTATTAACACGCCTGCCATTGCTCTTGTTTCCTTTGATGCCGACAGCATATGGAATGCTTCTGTTTGCTATCGTTTTTTATATTGGTTTTAGTTTTATTAAGCCTGTTCAAAATCTTTTTATGCAGGCAAATTATGAAAAAAAAGAGCTTGGTAAGATATTTGGGTATATGACTTCACTCAACAAAATCATTTTTATCGTCTCAATCTATTCGTTTGGAAGAATGATGGATCACGATGGTTCGCTCTATATCATTGTCTTTACTGTTGGTGCATTTCTTTCGTTTGTTTCGATGATACTGACTGCATTTATTCCATTTGATAAGTGGCGTGAATCAGAAGGACAGAGCAGGGCATTTGACCCTCTTATTATACCAACGCTTATACGGGTTTTTAAAAAATCGCCTCACTATTTTATCTATGAAGTCGCTTTTTTCACCTATGGTGCTGGCTTTATGGTTATTCTTGCCGCGATTCCGATTTTACTTGTCGATCATCTTCACCTTTCGTATAGCACAATTTCAACTGGTCGAGGATTTTTTACGGCTATTGTTATTATCTTTCTTACCCCGCTTTTTGGCAAGTGGTTTGATAGAAGTACTCCCGCCTTTCTTGGGAAAATTATCTTTGCTGTGCTTGCGGGCTATCCTTTGAGTATGATTGTTGCCTATCTTGTCCCTGGCTCACTTACGATTCCTGCTGTCTATATGGCGTTTGTATTCTTTGGTATCGCAATGAGTGGTGTTACTATTATTTGGAATATGGGGCCACTCTATTTTGTCAAAAAAGAGGAAGACAGTGCCGAGATGACGAGTGTGCATGTTACGATGACAGGTATGCGCGGTCTTATTATGCCTCCAATTGGTTTTTTACTGATGTATATTCATATCTTGGCACCCTTTATTGCAAGTATCATCTTTTTGCTTGCAGGGGCTCTCATTATGGCATTTTTAGATAAAAAACTGACAAGATAAAGACTCTTTTTATCTATTTCAGAAAGTTTTTAATATGGTGTGCCGCTTGTGAAAGTTGTACCTTTTCAAAAGTAAGATCTTCAGGAAGAGCATTTTGGAATTGTTTGCCATAGCCAACCGTAAAGAGTCGCTTGTCAAACATCACAATTGTTCCTCTATCCTGTTTTGTGCGGATAAGACGACCAACTCCCTGTTTGAATTTTAGAATTGCCATCGGGAGTGTATAGATGCCAAAGCCACCTTTGCCTGTCTGTTGTTCAAGCACCTGAATATATCGTTTGATAAATGGGTGGCGCGGAAACTTAAATGGCAGACGCATAATAAGAAGATTCCTTAAGGATTCGCCTTTTATATCCACTCCCTCCCAGAAGAGATCAGTGGCAAAAAGAGAGCTTATCTTATCATCTCGAAAGCGTTGCAACAGTGTTGATGCGTGTTGCTCTCCTTGCACAAAGATAGGAAAGGGAATAGTGCCTTTTATCTGCTGTGCGGCTGCATTTCGCTGTGCAATACTGGTGAAAAGAACCAAAGCTCCGCCTTTTGATGCAGATATAAGCGAGGGGAGTGCAGCGGTTACCCAATCGTTATATGCTGGGTCGTTTGGAAGAGGAGGATCAGAGAGAACAAGAGCTTTCAGCTGTGTTTTATAGTCAAAATAGGCAGGAAGGTGTACCAATTCACTTTGTCGAGCCGCTTTATCAATCCCTGATTCGTGCAGAAAGAAGTCAAATCCTTTTGCTGTACGCCCCGTTGAAAGTGTCGCCGAACAGGCAATGATAGTATCAGTTGGATTGTATAATTGTTCTGCAAGTACTTTTTGCAAATCGAGTGGAGTAACGGTAAATCGCACGCCACCTTTGCCATAAAGTTCACCCCAGAAGACAAATTCAGGTGATGTGTCAGTAGAGAAAAAAGAGTCTAAAAAGAGTCTCATTTTTTCAAGTTGCAGTATTGAACCAGAGAGATCTGTGAGCAATGATTCAACGCTGTATCGTTCAGCATCAAGAAGTGAGCCGCTCTCTAATTCTGCAAACATTCTCTTCACAATCGGAGTGAGAATTGCAAATTTTTCCAAACGGGATGTTATTTCAGCAACAAAAGGTGCAATGGCAAGCCGTTTTGTTGAATCGTCTAACTCAAACATTGATGCGTTTTTATCGCCACTTTGCAACTCTTCAATAATATCAACAAGAAGACTGTGTTTAATAAGTGGGGGAAGTGCAGCGGTCTCTTTGATGAGTTTTTCGATTGCTATAATCTCCTCATCAATAAAAATCATCGACTGCAATGTTTTTAGAAGACCTCGACCTTTTTCAGGATTATAGAGCCTCTTAAGTTGACGAAGAAGAGAGAAAGATGAAAAAGATTCACCCATAAAACTGACCGCAGAGTTAAAAAGGTTGTGTGCTTCATCTATAATAAGAGCGTTGTATGCGGGTAAAACTTTAAGCTGATTATCGCTATTCATTTTTACTGAAACATCGGCCATCAAAAGGTGATGATTGACAAGAATCAGCGATGATATATTGGCTTTTCTGCGAGAGCGATAGTAGAAGCATTTTTCAAAGAAGTGACATCTGCTCCCGCTACATTCAAATTCACTGCTTGCAATTGATTGCCAAACATCGCCTGACAGTTCAGTTGTTAACGAGCTCCGAGAGCCATCTTGTGTGAATGATATCCACTCATTCAGTTCTTCAACGGTGTCAGCAAGAGAGAATGCATCAGTCAAGGAGCTTTGCATATGATCTCTGCTGAAGTCGTTAAACTTTCGTTGACAGAGATAGTTTCCACGCCCTTTTAGCAAGGCAACGGTAATATCAGCAAGCTGCGCTTTTTCTAAAAGCAGTGGGATATCTTTTTGTATTAACTGCTCTTCAAGTGCAATAGTTGAAGTCGAGACAATTACTTTTCGCCCAGGGTTTTGTGCGAGCCAGAGAATTGCAGGCACAAGATAGGCAAAGCTTTTGCCTGTTCCTGTTCCCGCTTCGACGGCAAGAAGTTGCTTTTTGTTTAGAGCTTTTGTAACAACACTTGCCATATCTAACTGTGGTGAGCGCACCTCATAGTCGTTTAGAACTGATTGTAAGAGTCCGTCAAGCCCTAAAACAGCGCCAACGCGGGCAAGATTCACTGGCTCCATCGAATCATCTTCAGGAGGAAGATATTCGACCATAACAAAGAGTTTGGTAAGCTGGTTATCAACAATCATTGAGCCAACACCACGCTCTGCGGCAATAGCCGCAATTTGCAAATCAGGTTGAGACGGTTTTACAACGCCAGATGGATGGTTGTGGATGAGCATAGAGCCAGGAGCAGCGGCAGAAATAACCGCAGGAACCATTGTTTCATCGCCTCTCGCAACAATACGCACATCGGCAACAAGACCACTATCATCGGTGAGACCGACAAGCATAATTTCATTGCCACTATTTTCTTCTATATGATGCTTGATAAGTAGAAGAGCCTGCGCTGAGATATGTTTATCAAAAAGCAGACTCATAAGTATCTCAAAGGTAGTGTATTACCGCATGCGGCAATAGCGTGCATTCATTTAGCGATTAATTCTTTGAACGAGATCTTTTCCTGCTTTAAAAAATGGCAGTTTTTTCTTCTCAATCGTGATTTTAACACCAGTTTTAGGGTTGCGTCCTTCGTACTCGCCATAATGTCTGATGACAAATGAGCCGAAGCCACGAATCTCAACACGGTCTTCTTTAACCATAGCGCCAATAATGGCATCAACCATCAAATTGACAAATTGTTCTGAATTTCTTTTTGACAAGTCAGCCTTCTCGGCCAACACGTTAATTAATTGCGATTTGTTCATTCAATCCTCCAACTAGAACTATCATTTCCTTCCATCTCTACGCACAGTTGTATTCACTTTTAGATGATTTTCAAGAAAAAAGTCATCTATTTTCTTTTAAAATTATTTTTGTCACTGCTCCGCCATTCGTCAGCACTAATATTCCGTCGTCACACTGCACTGGTTGAGAGGATACTCCACCAGAAATCAGCAGTGTATCGTAGAGTTGGGAGTACTCTCTGTTAACAAAATAAACAGATCCCTCTCTCCGTGCTAAAAATGTTGGCTCGCCTTCTGTTGTAATGAGTACGCCCTCTTTCTCTGTTATGAGTCCAGAGACAAAGTTTTTTGTTTGAAAAAGATAGCGTTCAAAGTTTCCTGCTATGGAAAATTGGTAGACGCCACTCTCTCCATATCCAATATATGAATGAGCGTCGGCTGCCTTTGTCAGTATTATATTTGCCATATGGGTAACTGGTACCGTTTTTCCTGCAACGATTTTCCCACCGAGTTCTCCATTTGAAAAGAGAAGGTTTTCTGTTGTTCCCTGCAGAGAAAAGAGGTCATAAAAACGGTGTCCACTTGTGATGGTACTCTTTTTTGTTCTAAATCGAAAATAGGGCATGATGTCGACGCTCTCTTTTCCATCTTGTTTGATTTTGAAAAAGACAATGTTGCCATTGGCAAAGCCGAATACAATTTTATCATCAATCTTCACCGGTTTTGCTAAACGAATATAGGAGAGTGGAACGGGATCGTATGATGTATAGCTTCCGAGTATTACTCCGCTCTCTTTATCAATTGCATAGATGCTGTTATCAAGTGTGGCAATATAGAGTATATTTCCATCAACGAGTGGCTCTGTTGCAATAGGTGCACGAAATGAGAGATACCACTTTTCGTCGTAGTATTTATCAAGAGCACGAAGAGCAAGCCCCGTTGCAAGGTAGAGTGTAGAGTTTTGTGCATCAACCAACGGTTTTATAGTATGAGAGCCTTCATACTGTCTTCTTAAGTGGATGCGTCCACCTTTATTAAGGACAACCATCTCTCCGCTTCTCAGGGCAACTACAATATCATCTCCTCTAACAACGGCTCCGGCGTACTCCCGGTGCACATCAAATGATTGCTGTTTTTTTAGAGATGTTACCCATTCGACAATGATTTTTCCTGACGGAGTTGCCGCCGACAGTTGTGAAAAAGCAAAGAGAAGGAGAAGAAAAGTTGTTCGCATTATGATGTTTGTTTAATAATCTTTGTTGTGACTGGTGCCTTTTTCTCTTCAGGAAGTTTAGAGATAATCTTTGCATTGAGTAGACTTTTGGGATATGAGTTTTTCAATGTGGTGAAAAATTCAATTGCCTTCTCGTTATTTCCCAGTTTTTCATAGGATGTACCTATGTAAAAAAGCGCGTAATCTTTATAAAAATCGCTTGTGGTTGAATCAAGATACTTTTGCCATACCTTTATTGCATCATCAAACTTGCCACCATCATATGCGCAAAATGCTTCGCCTTCGTATGCACCAAAACGGAGCTCTTTTGAGAGAGATGATGTTTGTACTTTTTGGAAGTTTTTCACGGCATCATCACATTTAGAAAGAAGATAGTACGCCTTTCCAATATAGAGATATGATGCGTCACCTTCAACCGTGCCTGCGAGTTCGTCTGCAGAAACCTTGAACTTTTCTATGATGTTTTGCAGTGACTTCTCTTTTGCTGCAGCGTCATCTTTTGATTCTGTTTGAAATGCTGCCCATGCTTGTAAACCATGAGAGTAGACATCTGCATCTGCATCGTTGCTTGATTTTATAATGCTAGCAATGCCAAGTGATATAGCAGTTATAGCAATAATGGCAAGTACTGTGCCACCAACAAACCACGGATGTTCAGTCAAAGTCTCAAAAAACTTAGCACCTTGCTCTTGAAATGCGTCGTGTTCAACAATCTCTTCAACTACTTTTTCTTTCTTTGGTTTCCGTGGGCCTCTCATTTTGCTGTATGCCATATCTATCTCCTCCATCAAATCGTTCAAATATCGGCTTGTTTTTATAGTGGGTAAGAGGATAAAAGTCAACTTTCTACATCATCTCTTCTCAGAAAAAGCGCAAAAGGCTACATCCACCCAAAAAGAATCTGTTCAATATGAGCAAAGTATGCACCAAGATCACCTTTCATAATGTGGTGAATAAGCATAGCAAGCATAATAATAACGGTAATAAGAAAGAAGTATCGAAGCTCATAAGATGAGTTTTTGACGCTTCGTTTTGGCTTTAAATCAAAAGAGCTTAACGCAATCTGTTGCTGCTGACCTTTTTTGCGGTTTGTTGTTCGAGCCGAAGGATTCCACTGTCCACCTGGTGAAGCAGAGTTCATTGAAGCAACAAATCCCTCAGATGCATCAGAGTCAGCCGAAGCAAGCGATAAGTCTGATTTAGGTTTAGCCATCTGTTACCTCTGTTTTTTGTGCGTTTCGATACTCAATTGCTGCTTGGATAAAACGGGTGAAAAGTGGGTGTGGAGCAAATGGTTTTGATTTAAATTCAGGGTGGAATTGGCATGCAAGAAAGTAGGGGTGATTTTCAAGTTCTACGATTTCTACAAGATTACTCTCTCTGTTTCTTCCCGTTATTTTCAAACCATTTTCTGTCAGTATCTTTTCAAAATTGTTGTTAAATTCAAAGCGATGGCGATGTCTTTCAGATATCGCTGACTTTTTATATGCTTCAAATGCAAGTGTATCTTCATCTATTTCACAGCCATAGGCACCGAGTCTCATTGTTCCGCCCATATTGATGATGGTTTTCTGTTTTTCCATCAAATCTATAACGGGGTATGCTGTTGTCTGATCAAATTCAGTGCTGTTTGCGTTTTCTAAATTGCATACATGGCGGGCATATTCAATTGTGGCAATTTGCATACCAAGACAGATACCGAAGAAGGGTATTTTTCGCTCTCTTGCATACTGAACTGCCATGATTTTCCCTTCAATTCCACGATTTCCAAATCCTCCAGGAACTAAAACGCAGTCACAACTGTCAATCGTCTCCAAACTTGCATCACCTTTTTCAAGCTTTTCTGAGTCAATATAGCAGAGGTTGACCTTATGTTGATGGTGAATTCCTGCGTGAAAAAGTGCCTCATTCAGACTTTTGTAAGACTCTTTTAAGTCAACATATTTTCCAACGATAGCAACTTGAATAGAGTCAATAGGATTCATCCGTTTTTTATGAATCTCTTCCCACTTGTGAAGTCCAGAGCTTCGTGACCACATATTTAAATATTTGGTTATGATGTCGTCAACGCCTTGCTCGGAGTAGAGGAGGGGAAGATCATAGATACTTGGAACATCTTTTGCACTAAAAACTGCCTCTTTTTTTACATCACAAAAGAGACTTATTTTCTCCTTCATTTCCTCGGATATATCTTGCTCTGCTCGGCAGAGAAGAATGTCTGGCTGAATACCTATTGTTCTCAGTTCCTTGACGCTGTGCTGCGTTGGTTTTGTCTTAAATTCACCAGCTGCACGCAAATAGGGAACCAAAGTGAGGTGAATGTAGAGTACATTTTCTTTCCCTACATCGTGTGAAAATTGACGAATTGCCTCAAGAAAAGGGAGGCTTTCAATATCGCCAACGGTTCCGCCAATTTCAATGAGAGCAACATCGCAAGTTTCGCCTAACTTATGAACTTTACTCTTTATTTCATTTGTTATATGAGGGATGACCTGTACCGTTTTGCCAAGATATTCTCCCCGTCTTTCTTTAGTGAGGACGGCATCATAAATTTGACCTGTGGTAAAATTATTGTCTTTTGTGAGTGTAACATTGCAGAAGCGTTCGTAATGACCAAGATCGAGATCAGTTTCAGCACCATCATCAGTAACAAAAACTTCGCCGTGTTGCAACGGGCTCATCGTCCCTGGATCAAGGTTAATATAAGGGTCAAATTTGAGCATGTTAATCTTCATGCCGCGACTTTCCATCAAGGCACCGATTGTTGTTAACGCAATGCCCTTTCCGAGCGAAGAAACAACTCCACCAGTAATAAAAATGTATTTTGTTTGATTGTTATGTTGCTCACCCATTACTATAATACCTCAAGTCCAAGAAGAGTTTTCAGTTGCAAGAATTCAAGACTGGCGCCACCACCAGTCGATATGTGGCTAAATTTTTCTGCAACACCTGCTTTTTCCATAAGAGAGGCGCTATCTCCGCCACCTGCAACAGTATATGCAGAGAGTTCCGATACCGTTTTTGCAAGCTCAAAAGAGCCTGTTGCAAACTGTTCTTTTTCAAAGACACCCATCGGTCCATTCCAGAGAACAAACTCTGCCTCAGCCATTTTTCTTTGGTAGAGCTGAAGTGTTTCAGGTCCGATATCAAATGCAATACCGTTTTCTGGAAATTCGTCTGTTGAATGAATCTCTGTCTCAAAAGAGTCAATTGATGGAGCGGTAATATGGTCTACGGGCAATAATATCTCAACATTTCGTGCTTTAGCGCCTTTCAAAATATCCCGAGCAAGGTCTAATTTATCTCTTTCAACAAGAGATTTGCCCATATGATGGCCTTGTGCTTCAAGAAAGGTGTACGCCATTGCGCCACCAATAAAGAGAGCATCAACAGAGTCAAGCAGGGAGCGAATAATTCCAATTTTATCAGATACTTTTGCACCACCTATAATGGCAAAAAACTTGTCACCGTGAGTCAACTTGAACAGTTTTGAGAGTTTTTCAATTTCATTTTTCATCAAGAGTCCCATTGCTTTTGTCTCCATCAACCGAGGGAGAGCATAGACAGAGGCATTTTTGCGGTGAGAGACGGCAAAAGCATCATTAATATAGATGTCAGCAAGTTTTGCCAAATCGCGTGCGAATGAGTTTGTATTTTCAATCTCTTCAGCATAAAAACGAAGATTTTCAAGCATCAGAATCTGTCCTGGCTTCATATCTCGAATCAGCTGCTGCACTCCCATTCCAACACAATCTTCAAAAAAATAAATCTCTTGATCAAGAAGCTCAGCAAGGCGTGCTGCAACTGGTTCAAGAGAGAACTCTTTTTTGCGACTGCCTGATGGGCGACCAAGGTGAGATGCAAGAATAATCCTGCTTTTATTCTTCAGTGCGTGTAGAATTGTGGGCAACGACAGTCGAATCCGAGT
Organism: bacterium; assembly: GCA_023145475.1. GTDB lineage: Bacteria > UBP6 > UBA1177 > UBA1177 > JAGLDR01 > JAGLDR01. The sequence continues at coordinate 4,185 of JAGLDR010000080.1, read as the reverse complement.
GTCATCAGTGATAATGCCGTCTTTCATCGGTACATTGTAGTCTACTCGGATAAAAACGCGTTTTTCCCTGAGAGCCAGTTCATTAATAGAGTACATCTGCTGCTCCGCTATGCAAAAAGAAGTTGTGCAATGACATCAACAACGCGGGCACTATATCCCCATTCGTTGTCATACCAGCTGAGTAGTTTGACTGATGTTCCTGCCATTACTTTTGTATTGTCTGCATCAAGAATAGATGAGTGTGGATTGCCATTGAAATCGTGTGATACAAGTGGTAACTCACAGAACTGAAGGATGCCCTTCATTTCGCCCTCTGCATACTCTTTCATTTTGGCATTAATCTCTTCAACTGTTGCCGCTTTTTTGAGGGTATATGTTGCATCAACAAGGCTAACATTAGGTGTTGGAACTCTGACAGATATTCCATCAAGTTTTCCTTTCAGCTCAGGCATAACAAGCCCGATTGCCTTTGCTGCGCCTGTTGATGTCGGAATCATAGATACTGCGGCAGCTCGTGAGCGTCGTAAATCTGAGTGTGGTGAATCTAAAATTCTTTGATCGTTAGTATAGCTGTGAATTGTTGTCATCAAACCGTGTTCAATTCCCCAGTGTTTATGTAAAACATAGGTAATTGGTGCATAGCAGTTGGTTGTGCAACTTGCGTTTGAGATGATGTGATGTTTCTCTTTGTCATACTCTTTGTCATTCACTCCAAGAACAACAGTAAAATCTTCGCCACTTGCTGGGGCGCTGATAAGCACCTTTTTTGCGCCAGCGGTGAGATGTTTTGTTGCACCTTCACGAGAGCGGAAAAATCCAGTGCTTTCGACGACAACATCCACACCAAGCTCTTTCCATGGCAACTCTTCTGGATTGCGAATAGCAAAGATTGGAATGTTTCGTCCGTCAACAACGATTGCATCTGTTGCTGCTGTAACATCTCCTGCAAAAATTCCATGAACAGAGTCGTATTTAAGCAGGTGGGCCAATGTTCGTGCATCTGTCAAATCATTGATTGCAACGATTTCCATAGCGTCATTTGCAACTGCGATACGAAATACTGCTCTTCCAATTCGTCCAAAACCGTTAATGGCGACTTTAATTTTACTCATGAGAATCCTCTCCTTGTTGTTTCATATAATCACTATAATAAAAATTTCGTTGCAATGCAAATACCTTGTGCGTCCACCGATCATCAAGTTCGGCATCAAAAGCGTTTTGCACAGCACTTAAATGGGCATCAAGGTTGTCGGCAGCAGCAACAATCATTGCTTCCATCGTCATTGGAAGTTTTGGAGAGCCAAATTCGTATGAACCGTGATGACTGAGAATAATATGTAACAATTCGGTGTGTAATGAGTGCTCATTAGGAAGGACGGTATTAAAAAGCTGTTGCAGATAGGCAGCGCCCATATAAATATGACCAAGAAGTTTGCCTGGGTCACTATATCGTTGGACTGATGCCATACTTGAAGTAACGATAAATTCCGCCTCTTTCCCAACATCATGAAGAAGTGCGCCAGCAATAACGAGATCTGCATTTACCGCATATAAACTTCTGTAATGCTGTGCAGTTAAATAGGCATTTTCTGCCAAAGTTATAGTATGTTCAAGAAGTCCGCGTCTGAAAGCGTGGTGCATACTTTTGCCTGCTGGAATCATTCTAAATCGATTCCATACAGATTTATCCTCTTCAAAAGCATTGATAATAGTTCTGTATCTTTCATCTTGAATTTTCTCTTTTAGAGCATTCCACCGTTCGAGAAGCTCAACCTCGGAGAGATGTGATTCAGGAAGGATGCCTGGGCAACAGTTGTCAATCTCTGATGCAGTGACATTGTCGGCATCTTGTACAACCATCTGTAAAGTGCCTTGAAACGATTGGACCTTGCCATCAGTGATGTGAATAACACTCCCCGCAACAAAGGAATCTTGGTCAGAAACAGTGGCGTTCCACACTTTGCCGTTGATAGTTGAAATGCCATCAAAGAGCTGTAAATCTATGTATTTACCACCGTTTTTCCCTGTTTTGACTGTTGCGCCAGCAACATAAAAATAGAGATAGTGTTCAGGATGGATGATTATGCCGTCCTGCAAGTTTATAATCGTCATCGGAGATTTTGTCATCTGCCATCCTCGTAATTTACTCTACAAAAAAGACCAAAACTGTTATACAGAAGCTCGCTGTGAATAGCAATTTTTTACCGCTGTTTTACTATTGATTTTTGCACTTTTTTTTTGTTACAAGAAATTTGTTGACAAGAAAATCTATTTTCTTATAGTTGTCCTCGCTGAGCGGGAATAACTCAGTGGTAGAGTGCGACCTTGCCAAGGTCGACGTCGCGAGTTCGAATCTCGTTTCCCGCTCCATTTTTTTGTCTTACAGAGACAGTTCTTTGGTTGGCGCCTTCGCCAAGTGGTAAGGCAGAGGTCTGCAAAATCTCCATCTCCGGTTCGAATCCGGAAGGCGCCTCCATTTTTCTTTTCTTTTTTCTTTTTCTTGTGCCGGAGTGGCGGAAGTGGTAGACGCAAGGGACTTAAAATCCCTCGAGAGCAATCTTGTACCGGTTCAAGTCCGGTCTCCGGTACCATATTGGACGTTCAGACAAATTCACGAGATGTTGAAGAGGGGGAAATGGCTTGAGTACGAGCTTTCTTCCATCTAAAACAGGATTCTGAATTAAGAATTTCAACAGTTCTCTTTTTTTCAATGTTTCAGAACGCTGTGCCTTGTCTTTATTTCATTCATCAATAAAAACAGTGAGTTATAAATTGCCTAAAATCAAGTCATTTTCACATAAAACAGACCATTCTTGCTGGATTTATCAGAAAACATCCGTGAAAAGAGAGTTTTTTGTTTGGGAAATGAAATCTCAAGCGAGAAAACACGAAACGAGCATGAAATCACTGTTTCTGAGCCTATTTTGATAAAGATTTATTCTATTTTATCATAAAAACTGATGTGGAAAAATAACTACGCTGCTTTTTTCCACTCATACCGATGTTGCAATCCGCCGAGTATAGAGACCTTTGAACAACAAACAAATTCTACTACAAAAACAAAATATCTGCTGCAAATCCCCTGAATTCCATGCCAATATCTAGAGATATTAACCTGAAATTAAAAGAATTTTCGCTACGACACTTTATTTTTTCGTTACGAAAGTTGTTGTACAAAGATCTCTCGGAATTGTTGTGTCACCCACTGTGCTGTTGGATGTTCCGTAACATGTGCGTGAATTATTTTTCGTGTGCCGTGATGCATGATGAAAAAGACATACAATATTCTGCAATTGATAGTCGCTAGAGTGAAAAAGTCCATCGCAACGATACCGTCCTTCTGGTTGCTAAGGAATGTTTTCCACGATTGAGCTTTTTTGCCGTTTGGGTCATGGAGTCGCAATCTCCTGATATACCGAGAGACGGTTGTTTGAGAAAGTTCCTCTTCACCATAGCCAAGTTTTAATACCTAAATCGTTCGTATAGAAGTCTTTATATTTATGTTCGTTGATGTGATTTATGATGGTGGAATGTTGGGGAAATTCATGAATTGCCCTTACGATAATTTCTGAATCTCTTTGATGGAAAGACCGGTTAATTCAGAAATAGTGTCAGCATCAAATTTCTTGCTAATCATTTTTTTTGCCGTTTCTATTTTTTCTTGCGTGCGCCGCTCTCCTTGTATTCGTCGTTCTTGTTCAATACCTTGTTCGATACCCTCTTTTTTTGCAAAATCAATATCTTGCTTCATCGTTTCGGCTTCACTGAGGTCATGGATACGAGCTTCAACATATTTTTGATATTTCAGCTGTTCGCCTTTTGGTAGCTTCATTATAGAGAGCTTCTTTTTCGCCTCTTTTAGCCCTTTTGCATTGAATGATTCTTTGATTTCTTCGTTTTTTAGGAAATAGACCCATTGATCAAGGGTGTTTTTTGCGTTGTTATCAAATTTGTTCACCTTGATAACAAAATAGTCAGGAAATATCTCTTCTGGATAGTTTCTCTTGAAAAGTGAGCGCTGTTTCGGACTCAGTTGAAGATGATCTTTTGCATGAAGACCCTTAAATTCTGTTTTTCCGTGATAGATGTAATCTTCGCCTCTTCCTAAGTCAAAATAGACGATGTTGACAGAGATGACTTTTTTCACTTGACTCCACGGTTCTGTGAGTTCCATCCGCTCTACAA
>JAGLDR010000008.1 GCA_023145475.1 bacterium | reverse complement strand
CACAGCAGACAGTGCTGATACGACAATTGACGAAACCGTGGACGAAGATGTCACCGATCACTGTCAATCTACCCCCTGCCTTAATGGAGGTATTTGCGTTAACAAGGTCGATGGTTATACATGTGATTGTACCCATATTCGATATGTAGGTGATAATTGTGATGAACCAGGGGCGTTTGTTACTGTGTGGAAAACAGATAATGTGGGGGAGTCAACAGACAATCAAATTCAAATTTATACTGCTGCACCGCATCCTGACTTCATATACAATTACAACATTGATTGTGATAATGATGGCGTATTTGAAGCAGAAAATCAAACAAAAGATTATCTTTGCGAATATGATTCTCCAGGACGCTATACGATAGTAATTACTGGTCTATTCCCCTACTTCATGTCTCGCCATTATGCGCTGCATGCTTATCCTCAATCCGAGCAAGATGAATCTGATGCAAACAAATTGTTATCTGTAGAGCAATGGGGAAGTACACAGTGGAGTTCTATGGGACATTCATTTGAGCATTGTTCTAATATGGTCATAAATGCCTTAGATACGCCAGATCTTTCACATGTGACAGATATGAGTGCCATGTTTGCGTATGCTACCTCATTTAATCAACCTATTGGTTCGTGGGATGTTTCTCATGTTGAGAATATGCATGCTATGTTTGGTGGAGCTGCAGTATTCAATCAAGATATTAGTTCATGGGATGTTTCTCATGTTACAAATATGTGTAGCATGTTTGTATTTACTAAAACATTTAATCAACCTCTTGGCTCGTGGAATGTTTCTCATGTTGAGAATATGTATGCTATGTTTGGTGGAGCTGCAGTATTCAATCAAGATATTAGTTCATGGAATGTCGCTAATGTTAGTAATATGTTTGCTATGTTTTCTGGCGCACAATTATTTAATAAGAATATTGATTCGTGGGATGTTTCACATGTCTCTGATATGGCGGAGATGTTTTCTGGTGCTACCTCATTTAACCAACCTCTTGGTTCGTGGAATGTCCGTAATGTGAAAAAATTTACTCATATGTTTCACGATGCAACATCCTTTAATCAAGATATTTCTCAGTGGCGTGTTTTCAATGTATTTGATATGAGTTATATGTTTGCAAATGCTACTGCGTTTAATCAAAATATTGGGTCCTGGGATGTTTCTCATGTTTCTAATATGGACTTTATGTTCTCAGGGGTCACACTGTCTACAGAAAATTATGATGCTCTGTTAGAGGGTTGGAGTAAATTGATATTACACCACTCTGCCCATTTTGATGCAGGGGATAGTCAATATTGTGCTACACTTGCTCGACAAAAGATTGTTGATGATTTTGCGTGGCACATCACTGATGGTGGAATTGATTCCTCGTGTGAAAAATAGTTTAATGTACGCGGTTACTGAGAAAAATCTTTAACAGCCCCGTTCACCACTACTAATCACGACTCTTTTTATCGCTTCGACTTCCACTACGATTGCTGCGGCTTGATCCACTAAAACTGCCTCTGCGAGGAGGTCTTTCGCCCCGTGTGAATGAACGAGAAGGTCTATCTTGTTGGCGAGCCAGCTCAAGTTTCAAGGGAATACCAGCCATCTTCCATCCGCTGAGCATTTCGATAAGGTTCTGTGCCACGGCTTCATCAATCTCAACGAATGAGACTGTCTGCATAATCTCAATCTTGCCAATCTTTGCAGAACTAGAATCGAGTGCTTCATTAATCATACCAATCAGTCTAACAGGTGTTAACTTCTGTTTTGAACCAACATTGACATGAATACGAGCAAAAGTTACTCCGCCATCTCTCGAGTCTCTAGATCCCCTAGAATCTCTAGAATCTCTAGAATCTCTGCTGTTTCGACCCCTGTCATCTCTGCCTCTCTCGCGAGAAGGACGGGCAGCGATATTGATATCTCTGGCATTTTTATAGTAGGCTAAGAATCGATTAAATTCAGTAGAAACAAAATGCTTAATAAGCTCTTCTCTGCTTAACCACTCAAGTTTTGCATAAATCTCAGGCAAAAACGGCCCAATCTGAGATTCATCAACTTCAACTTTTTCCATCTTATCAATAAGTGAATAGAGCTGGTTTGTGCAAATTTCTTTCCCTGTTGGAACGGAAGCTCTGTTAAACTTCATCTTAAACTTGCGTTCAATATCTTGAATTTTTCGCACTTCTCTTGTGTGAATAATCGCAATTGAAGTTCCTGATTTTCCTGCTCTTCCTGTTCTTCCACTTCTGTGGATATAAATCTCAGGATCATCCGGAAGTGTCATATTTATGATGTGTGTCAAATCGGTAACATCAAGTCCACGAGCGGCAACATCCGTTGCAACAAGTATCTGCAACTGGCGTTTTCTAAATTGCCCCATAACTTCGTCTCTTTGCGCTTGCGAAAGATCGCCATGGAGAGCGTCGGCATTGTAACCATCGGTCATCAACTTATTTGCAATCTCTTTTGTCTCTCTTCTGGTGCGACAAAATACTATACCGTAAATGGTTGGATTAACATCGGCAATTCGTTTTACCACCTCATATTTATCTCGTGCACTTACCATATAATATTCGTGAGTTACATTCTCTGCTGCCATATTCTTCTGAGCTGTTGCCAATTCAAGCGGATCGTGCATATATCGCTTGGTAATATTTCGAATGTCGCGCGACATTGTCGCAGAAAAGAGGAGAGTTTGCTTCTCTTCTGGTGTCTCAGCAAGAATAGTATCAAGCTCCTCCTTAAATCCCATCGTCAACATTTCATCAGCTTCATCAAGAACAAGTCGGCGAACATCACCGAGCAACAATCTTCCTCGCTGAATCAAATCTTTAGCACGGCCTGGAGTTGCAACAACAATGTGAGCACCTCTGCGAAGTGCCTTTATCTGAACATCAATAGGTGCGCCACCATAGACGGGAACAACAGCAAGACCTCTGACATATTTTGCATATTTTGTTAAATCGCGTGTAATCTGAAGACAGAGCTCTCTCGTTGGCGAGAGAATCAATGTCTGTGTTGTACGCTCTTCAACATCTGTTTTTTGCACTGATGGCAATCCAAATGCAGCTGTTTTTCCTGTTCCTGTCTGTGCAAAGGCAATAACATCTTGATCTGATTCAAGAAGATGAGGAATCGTCTGTGCTTGAATCGGTGTCGGTTTTTCAAATCCCAGTTCACCAATTGCCTTCAGAATCTCGTCGTTGAGTCCTGTTTCTTTAAAAGAATCCATGTTTTTCTCCTACATGTGTGGAATAGCTTACGAATTTCGTGCTAGCCCTTTAAAAAATCGTAAATGCTCTTCTAGGGCTGTCGTCCGCTTATTGAAGCGTTCGACTCGTGCGTAGGCGTTGTGTGCATGAATACTTTCTAAGTGAACTGTCTCAACCATAAACCACTCTAAGCGGTTATCCTTCTGCATGCCCTCTGTGACATTTCTTACTATATCTTCCGCAAACTGCGGCGAATTATAGGCCTTTTCTGTTACATATTTTTCATCGCTGCGTTTCAGCAGTGGATAGATTTCACAACTTGCTGCATTTTCAATAATATTAACAATATCCTCTATCCAAATAAACTTTCTTGACGCGAGATAAACCGTAACAAAACTGCGTTGATTGTGTGCTCCATCGGCACTTATCTCTTTTGAACAGGGACAAAGTGTCGTAACGGGAACACGAACGCCGAGAATAAAGCTCGCATCTTTCTTTGTGCAACCAAATCCACTGAAAAGCACATCAATAGGAAAGAGTGATGCAGCTTTTGCTACAGGACTTATCTTTTCAATAAAATAGGGAAACTCGATATCCATCATTGCCCTATCTGACTCTAGTCTTTCTTGCATCTCTCTTATAATATTTGGGATATTTTCTATCGTAATCTGTCCACGATGAAGATTTAAAACCTCTAAAAAACGAGACATATGCGTCCCTTTAAACTTATTCTCAAGCTGAACAGTCATTGATATATTAGCAACTGTCTGCTGTGTCTCATTCTTTTTATCCAATACCGAAATCGGATATTGTATAGATGTTACGCCAACTTGATCAATAGCAATGTTGCGATTGTCGCGTTCATTTTGTACATCTTTCATCGAGTCTCTCCAGAACCAGAAAGAAAAAATCAGAACACAGCATACATAAATAGAAGAATAAAGCAATCGTTATGGTATTTTATATCAATTTTGCACTCTTAGGCTCAGCCACCCTTTGCCAACAATCTTCTGTAGTTTCAATGCCTGGGGTATCGAGGATCTTCTTTCTCTCACCAAAAATAAAGGGTGAATCACTCTTCATTGGATGACGATAACCATGAAAATCACTCCCACAAGATGAGTGCAAACCAAGACTTTTTGCTATTGAATTAAGCACTTCCCTCCTCTCTTCCGAATAGGGGCGATAAAAAGATTCAATGCCAGAAAGGCCACTCTCTTTCAGCTCACTAATAATCCTCATCAGCTTTTCTGGATTCGTAGCAAGGGTAAATGGATGCGCCAGAAAAACCTCGCCACCTGCCTTTTTAACCACTTTGACAATCTCCTCAAACTCCTCTTTTACCTCTGAAATCGGTGGCACACCACGCTTTTTGAAAAGAAAAGAGAAGAGGGTAAGAAAAAAGCCACCATTGCCCGCGTATCCCGCCGTATGTTTTTTGCGCTTCTCTTTAAGAAGATTGAGAAGTTCTCGGTTATTCTCATCAAAATTATAGGCAAGAAGATGAAACTCAGTCTCAGGATTATGGAGGGTAATTTCAACTCCCGTTATGTGGTCAATCCCCCACTTCTGCAACGCATCTCTAAATTCAGAGATTCCTTCAACACTATCATGATCTGTCAAAGAGGCACACTCAACACCACCGTCAGACATCTTCTTTGCAATTTCTGTTGGAGAAAATGCGCCATCACTGTAGGTTGAATGGCAGTGCAAATCGACTATTTTTCTCTGCATCATAGACTCCGACCAAAAAAATCAAAGCTGATTTTTGATTGAATATCAGAGATGTGGGAAAATGCCTTTTTAACCATCTCTTGCTCTGACGATGAAAGGTGCTGCGAATCAATATCATTAGTGAGCGGTTGTCCACTGTTAAGGAGTGCCACCTGATTTTTATAACGCAGCTCTAACAAAAAACGGTAGCTCTGTATCGTCTC
>JAGLDR010000079.1 GCA_023145475.1 bacterium | reverse complement strand
ACATGCTCTGTTGAAAACATCGCTTGAACTCGTGCCATTTCAATGCCTGTGCCTGGCTCAAATAACCACCCAAACAGCAGTCCAATAACAACGGCAAAAGCGGTCGTCAAAAGGTAGTATCCAAATGTTCCAATTCCTATTTTTCCTGCAGAGCGAGTATTTCCAAGAGAGGCGGCGCCAGATATTATAGAAAAGGCAACAAGTGGAACAACCAACATCTTAATAAGTTTGATAAAAAGGTCGCCAAACGGTTTAAGCATCACGGCACTTTCACCCATGATTGCTCCAACTCCAACTCCTGCGAACATGGCAATCATTATCCACATTCCAAGATTCATCCGTCTTTTCTTTTTCCCTTTCTTTGTTTCAGCCATCGTCTACCCCATAAATGTCAAAATTTGTCGAAGATAGGATATTTCATTGAGAGAATAATGTCAATAAAGAGCCTTTAAAAAAGGCGAATATAGTATGAATTTTAGAAATCTGTTAATGAAGAAATATTAGAAGAGAGCAACTCTTTATCAATCTGCTTATTCAATTTTGTAAGAACTTTTCCTGGACCAACTTCAATTGCTTCGGTAACACCATTTTCACGAGCAAACAAGATGGTTTCATCCCATTTCACTGTGCCTGTTACTTGTGCGCCGAGCAACTCAGGGACTTCAGTTGACACGCTATATGGTTTTGCTGAAACATTGGCAACAACAGGGGTAGAGAAAGAAGAAACAGCTATGGAATTAAGCACTTCTGAACGCATTCTTTCTTCAGCTGGCTTCATAAGTGGAGAGTGGAATGGCGCAGAAACTTTGAGTTTCATCGCACGCTTCTTTTCTGATTTGAGCAGTTCAACAATCTCATCAACACCATCGTTATCTCCCGAGATAACAATCTGCCTTGGAGAGTTAAAGTTTGCAGGCGTAACCGTATGAGATGAAGTTTCGCACAGCTCCAGAACTCGCTCTTTTGGAATATCAATCAATGCAGCCATCGCCCCTTTACCGACAGGAACCGCCTCTTGCATAAAGCTCCCTCTCTTGTGGACAGCAACAACAGCGTCACGAAACGAAATCGCGCCAGAAGCAACAAGTGCCGTATATTCACCAAGCGAGTGTCCAGCCATAAAAGAGATATCAGAAAGATCATTTTTGTCTGCATAGATTTTCCAGAGTGCATAGCTCACAGTCAATATGGCAGGCTGAGTATTTTTGGTAAGAAGCAACTCCTCTTCTGGTCCTTCAAAGCAGATTTTGCTTATCTTAAATCCAAGAGCTTCATCGGCCTCATCAAAAATAGCACGAGCGATATCACTGTTTTCATATAAATCCTTGCCCATTCCGACAGATTGAGAACCCTGTCCAGGAAAGAGTATCATTTTTGTCATGATTTTCTCCGTTTAGATCTGCTTAAAGACCAGTGCGCCCCATGTCAGACCTGATCCAAGGGCACTAAGGACAATGATATCGCCCTTTTTAATTTTGTTATCACCATTCAATTCTGAAAGTGCAATTGGAATTGAAGCAGCAGAGGTATTACCAATTCTATCAACATTGGTATAGACTTTATCTATTGCTATTTTAAGGCGGGTAGCGACTGACTTTATAATACGAATATTTGCCTGATGCGGCACAAGCCAGGTGACATCATCCACCGTCATATCCAACTTTCCAAGCACTATTTGCGCAGCAGAAGTCATATCTTTTACTGCTTGTTTATAAGTCTCTTGCCCTTCCATTGTCGTATAGTGAAGTCGCTGTTTAACTGTCTCCTCTGTCGTTGGAGTTTTTGATCCATCGGCAGGAAATTCAATCAGGTGGCTAAAGTTACCGTCAGCAGCGAGATGGAACCCAAGAATTCCTGGCTCTTCAGAGGCAGATACCACAACCGCCCCTGCACCATCACCAAACAAAACGCAGGTATTGCGATCTTGCATATCAGTGAATTTACTCAGGTTCTCAACGCCAACCACCAAAACATTCTTATAAACACCGGCTTTAATAAAACTATCAGCTATCGAAGTTGCATAGACAAATCCAGCACACGCAGCTTGCAAATCCATAGAGGGAATTGGCTTTGAAATACCAAGTGCCTTATGAACAAGTGTCGCTGTTGATGGATATCTCATATCCCCTGTTACAGTTCCTACAAGAATCAAATCAATATCGTCTGCAGACATATTGGCATTAGCCAGAGCCTTTTTTGCTGCTTCTACTGCCATCGTCGATGCTGTCTCTCCCTCTGCCGTAAAGTGACGAGTCACAATACCAGTGCGAGAACGAATCCACTCATCATTTGTATCAACAATCTTTTCAAAATAGTGATTATCCAATACACGCTCAGGAAGATAGTGCCCATACCCTTTAATAGCAGAATAGATAGTCATAGCCTAATCCTCAAATTTTTTCATAACAACAACACCGTTAACACCACCAAAACCAAGTGAGTTAGAGAGTGCATATTTTATCGGATGAGATTGAGCGCCACCTGCAACATAGTCCAAGTGAAACTCCTCTTCGCCCTCTTCAAAATTAGCTGTTTGATGCACCTTCTGATGGTAGATAGAAAGTGCCACAACCAATGCCTCAACACCACCAGCGGCACCGAGCATATGTCCAACCATAGATTTTGTTGAATTGACCTTCAGATTTTTTGCATGATCACCAAACAAATCTTGAATCGCCATCGTCTCAAATCTATCATTAAATGGAGTCGATGTGCCATGAGCATTGATATAATCAACATCTTCTGGAGTAATCCCAGAGACTCTCAACGCCATCTCCATCGCTCTTCTTCCACCCTCTCCACGAGGAGCGGGCTGAGTAATGTGGTGAGCATCGCTTGTCGCACCATATCCAACAACTTCAGCATAAATCTTTGCACCGCGTTTTTGAGCATGTTCAAGCTCTTCAAGCACAAGCATTCCAGCACCTTCAGCAGGAATAAAGCCATCTCTATCTTTATCAAACGGACGAGATGCCTTCTCTGGCTCATCATTGCGTTTTGAAAGAGCACGCATATTCATAAATCCAGCAACACCCATCGGTGTAACAGCGGCTTCAGCTCCACCAGCAATCATAACATCAGTAACACCCTCCCGAATATAACGGAAGGCATCAATAACGCCATAAGTTCCAGATGCACAAGCTGCAACAGGACACGACTGAGGCCCTTTAAAACCAAGATGCATTGAAATATACGCAGGCCCCATATTTGGTATCATCTGAGTAACCATAAATGGAGAGACTCGCCGTGGACCTTTGGTCAACAACAAATCGGTATTATCCTCAAAAGAGCGAATCCCGCCAAAGCCAACACCAACGCTAACTCCTGCACGCTCTTTTTCACTTTCAGACAGCTCTAATTTGGCATCTGCAACAGCTTCAAGAGCCGCAGTGATGGCAAATATTTCAAATCTATCAAGCCGTTTAGCATCTTTTTTTGAAAGACCCTTATCTTCAGAATCAAAGTTTTTAACTTCACCAGCAAGTTTTGTGCTAAACTTTTCTGTATCAAAATGGGTAATTGCCGCTATGCCACTCTTGCCAGCAAGCAAACTTTCCCAGGTCTCCTCAGCACTATTCCCAACCGGAGTAACTGCTCCAACTCCTGTTACAACCACTCTACGCATAAAATCCTCCACGAAGACTACTTATTTACTATGTAATCTACTGCGTCTTTTACTGTTTTAATTTTTTCGACATCGTCTTCTGGAATTTCCATATCAAATTCGCCTTCCAGAGCCATAACGAAGTCAACAACATCAAGACTGTCTGCATTCAAATCTTCGATGAAATTTGTCTCTTCTTTAATCTCTGCTTTCTCAGCACTCAACTTGTCTACTGCCAACTCAACAACCTTGTTAAAAATTTCATTTCTTTCCATAATTTCTCTCCTTAAAAAAACAGTTACATATCCCCAAAACGGAATTACATATACATTCCGCCGTTAACTTTAAGTACTTCGCCCGTAATATAGCGACTCATATCAGACGCTAAAAAGAGGGCCGCCTTTGCAATATCATCAGGTGTTCCAGCCTCTTTCAGTGGCACAAGCTCAAGTAGACGCGCTTTTGCCTCAGGAGCCATCGCTGCCGTCATCTCTGTCTCAATAAATCCCGGTGCAATTGCGTTACAACGCACTTTTTTCGAGCCGAGTTCGCGAGCTAAAGATTTTGCCATACCGATAACGCCTGCCTTTGAAGCAGCGTAATTCACCTGACCTGCATTCCCCATTTGACCAATAACAGAAGCGACAAAAATAATGCTTCCTGCACTTCTCAGCATTGGACGAACTAACGCTTTAGTCAAAAAGAAGGAACCGCTCAAATTAACATTGATAACGTCATCCCACTGCTCTGGCTTCATACGCATCACCAAATTATCTTTGGTAATTCCTGCGTTATTAACCAAAACATCTGGAGTTACCTCTTTAAGCATTGTCTTTATTTTCGCATCAATATCATCTCTATCGCCAATATCAAATCCGATAAGGTGAACATCTCGCCCGAGTGCTCTAATATCAGCCGCAACTGATTCCGCCTCATCTTTAAGAGTTATCGTTGTATCTTTACTGTTTTCATAGTAGTGTAAAATAATATCTGCACCTTCACGGGCAAATTCCATCGCAATCGCTTTTCCTATGCCACGGGATGCACCCGTAATCATCGCTCTCTTTCCCTGTAATAACATGCTCTCTCCCCACAAAAAACAAATTGAACTGACATGTCAGTCTAGTCTATTTACATCAAAAAATAGAGCAAGTCAACAAAAGAGTGTGTAAAAAAATAAATGGCTCTTTTTTAGAGAATTGAGCCATTCAATTTGATAATCCGAAACCAAACAGTATAATGGCGTGTCTAATTTGTGAAAGGAGTTATCATGAGTTTATGTTATTGCGGAAGTTCAAAAGAGTTTAGCCAGTGTTGTCAACCACTTTTGAATGGTGAAAAAAAGGCTGAAACAGCCGAAGAGTTAATGCGAGCAAGATACTCTGCATTTGTAACAGTCGATGTACCATTTATTATTAAAACAGTCTCACCAACTCAGTCCGACAAGATGAGTGAAGAGGCGGTAAAACGATGGGCCGAAAGCTCTGACTGGAAAGAGTTGCAGATTGTAACCACCTCAGAGGGTGGAAAAAATGATGAGAAAGGTATCGTTGAATTTATTGCAAAATATATGAATGGCGACACTATGCAATCACATCACGAACGAGCCTCATTTTCTAAATCTGATGGTGATTGGTTTTTTGAAGATGGTGTTTCAGTTCTCCCAACAATGGAGAAGCGAGAAACCCCAAAAGTAGGAAGAAACGATCCGTGTCCATGCGGAAGTGGTAAAAAATATAAAAAATGTTGCGGGAGAGCGTAAAGCTTAACACTATGAAAAATCCGACAAAAAAGTTGTATTACATTATTTTCCTCATCTCATTAATAACCCTTGCCCTTGAAATTACACTGACACGAATATTCAGTGTAACAATGTGGTATCATTATGCATTTATGGCGATATCAATTGCAATGCTGGGGATGAGCACAGGTGCTGTCACCGTTTTTGCTCGAAAGTACGGAGAGCTCTCTCACGAAAAGATTAGAGATAAAATTGCTTCGTATGCAACCTTTTTTGCACTCTCTACACTCCTCTCTCTTTTTGTCCTTCTTTCGGTGCCATTTGTCCCCCGAATGACAGGAATCGGCATATTTACACAGGCATTTCTCTTCACTGTCTCTGCTATCCCCTTCTACGCTTCGGGTGTCATTATTGCACTGATTCTGACCACACGCTATATGGATAAAATCAACACACTGTACGCTGCTGACCTTGCTGGTGCCGCAGTTGGAACACTCCTCTTTTTTCTCTTTATGTCTTTGACTGACGCACTCTCTTTTGTCATCTTTCTTGCTGCTGTTGCATCGGGTGTTGCCTGGTATACAAAAAAGAGTCATATTAGAGCGATAACAACTGTTCTACTGCTTATTTTCACCCTTTGGAACCACTCATCATCACTGATAAAAATAGAGTGGTCAAAGGTAGAAACAGGCGCACTTCACGCAGCAATTGAGCAAAATATAGAGTGGGAGCGATGGACACCATTCTCTCGTATTACTGTCAGTCCAAACTCAGATAGTGCCTTTGGCTGGGGCATATCTCCAACTTTTTATGAAGAGTTTCCAACGATGAAAATCCCGCAAAAACAGTTGATTATCGATTCAGCTGCCGGGACAATCATTACAGGCAAAAAATATGAGATTTCAGAGTTGCACCATCTTCGCTTTGATATTACCAATATGGCTCACTACTTTGTCAACGATGGTCGAGTTGCGATTATCGGAGTCGGTGGTGGACGAGATTTGCTCTCTGCACTCTATTTTGATCAAAAAGAGGTGTGGGGAATTGAGATTAACAAACGGATTCTTGAAGCGATAACCGATGAATATAAAGATTTCACCTATCCCTTTGCAACACTGCCAAAAGTCCACCTTATCCACGATGAAGCACGAAGTTTTATTGAACGCTCATCACTCAAGTTTGATATTATCCAAGCATCATTGATTGATTCGTGGGCGGCAACGGCAAGCGGCGCTTTTGTTTTGACTGAAAACAGCCTCTACACCGTTGAAGCGTGGAAAATATTCCTCAACCACCTTACCGATGATGGTATTTTGACAATGAGTCGCTGGTATTTCAAAAAACGGCCAGGCGAAATGTTGCGTCTCGCAAATCTTGCATGGACAGCACTCAAGGAAAATGGCATAGAAAATCCAGAAGAACATATTATGATTGTTGGAATGCTCTATCACGGGCCTGATATTCCTGAAGAGCGACAGTTTGGAACAGGCACTATTTTAGTCTCTAAAAAACCATTTACAAAAGAACAAAAGCACCTTCTCACCACAATATCCAAACGATTTAAGTTTGATGTTATTGTCAATGCCAGCACTAAAAAAGCGTCAATTTTCTCTGATATTCTTAATCCAAAAGAACGCGATTCATTGCTTAAAACACATCCACTCAACCTCTACGCTCCAACTGATGATTCTCCATTCTTTTTTAACACGCTGCGACCTCTTTCGATTTTTTCGTATGGCAATATTGACTCTGAGGGCCCACTTTCAACCAATCTTAAAGCGGTATCAAATCTTTTTGTTCTTTTAGCGATTTTGATTGTTTTGGTCCTGCTTTTTATCCTCGCGCCTCTCTGGATTCACATGGAAAACAGCTCAATTGAGATGATTCTTAATCCTCACACGCTCTATTTCTCAGCAATTGGCATGGGCTTTATGTTGATAGAAATAGCACTGATTCAGCGATTTACCGTCTTTTTAGGACATCCAACATGGAGTATTATTGTCGTCCTCTTCTCTATATTGCTTTTCACCGGTGTTGGCAGTCGATTTTCATCAGCTGTGTGGAATAAATTTGGCAAAAAGGCTATCTTCATCGCACTCTTTGTCATTCTTCTCACTATTGGACTGTTTAATATGATTTATCTGAGTGATCTCAGTTCAACACATCTTGCTGTCCGTCTTCTCTATGCCTTTGTAACGATGGCACTTATCGGCACAGTACTCGGCATGCCTTTCCCAACAGGAATGCAGCAGTTACAAGAGACAAATGAGGAGAGTATTGCACCATGGCTGTGGGGTATCAATGGAGCATTTGGCGTTGTTTCATCTGTTCTTGCCACCATTATATCACTCTTTTTTGGCATCTCAATTACCTTTTTTGCAGGACTTGCCTCTTACGGATTTGCCCTCTTAGCACTTCTGTTGATATCTAAAAAAATAGCTCAGAAAAAATGAAAACGCTCTCCCTGATTATTGCCTCTCTTCTTGCTCTCACCCTTATTGTTTGGTCTTCTGCACAGAGTGCTTTTCAAGCGTATTTACTCTATCTCCCTGAGCTTCCTATCGCACTTTTCTTGGTCGTATTACTGCTTTTCTTTCGTGAAAAACAGCTCCAAACACCAGCAAAAAAAATAGCTGACTTTGTTATAAAATATCGCTATACACTCCCTTTTATCGCGTTTTTCATGGGTGTTGCAATCAGATTTTTTGTCTTTGGAAACATTCCGCACATTCAAGATAGCATACACTATAAAATGGTTGGAGAGTGGATTACCGAGGGACGACTCTCTCACCCACCAATTCCCTCCTATGAATTTTATCGTTATATCTATTTTATTGGCTCGCCAACAACCTTCTATTCTCTTTTTCTTCCTGGATACCCTCTTTTTCTCTCTTTCTTCATTGCGATAAAGATGGTCTGGATTGTCAATCCTCTGCTGCTTGCTTTGACAATCTTCTTCACAGGAAAATTGGCAGAAAAGATGGCAGGAAAGGCCGTTGCAACGCTGACGATGATATTCACACTTTGTAGTTCATTTGTAGTTTTTATGGCTGGCACAGGTATGGCTCACAACTTTACCGCATTTTTGACTGTTCTTGCTGTCTCTCTCTTTTATCACCTGATAAATTCAGATAAAATAGTCACAAAAAAAGATTATATCTATCCTGCATTGATTGGGTTTTCAGTTGGCTGGCTGATGATGACACGCCCCCAAAACGCCATATTTCTCTCTGTTGCCCTCACCCCTTTTGCACTCTATTTTGGAAAAAAACAGCCAAAAAAAGCGCTCCTCTATCTTCTTCTCACTCTCATACCATTTGCTGGCTGGATGACGGCGCTTCTCATCTATAACAACCACTTTACCGGCTCGCCATTTACCTTTATCCAAGACATCTATTTTAACTATAGTGAACCAACACGATTTTGCCATAGATTAGGCATGGGAAATGGCTGTTTCAAATCAAATTGGGACATCCTTCCAGAAGCGGGATTAACCTTTCAGCACGCACTCTGGGTAACATGGAAACGGCTCACTTCACTCTCGATGAACCTGCTTGCCCACCCCATTACGCTCATCTTTCCAGCGATTGCATTCTTTCCACTTATGAACAGTAAAAACAAAGAGTTACTGCTCCCTGCATCTCTTTTTCTCACCTCTGTTGCTGGCTACTTCTTTTTCTATTTTGATGCAAATGTATTTGGCCCTCGCTACTATTATGAAACCACCTTTTTTCTTTTGATTCTTTTGGCAGCGGGAGTCATCAACCTTCCGAAACTCTATCCACACAGAGTGGTTAAACTCACTCTTATTGCCTTTTTTCCCCTTCTCTTTATATTTCATTTCTCGACCGTTGTGCCGCAACTTATCAAGACATACAGACAGGGATTCTGGGATGTAAATATTCGTCTCAGAGAGGCAGTCGAAAAGAAGAACATTCACAATGCAGTTGTCTTTGTATCTCCACAGAAACTTATCGGAAGCGGACTTGCCGTTATGAATATGCGTGATATCGAAAAAAATGATGTCATCTATGCACGACATCTTGGCGTTGAGGAAAATTCAGCACTGATGACACGCCTCCCCTCACGAAAATTTTATCTTGCAAAGTGGAATAGATGGAAAGACACACGAACAAAACTTCCAACAATAACCGAACTAAAGACAACGATAGAACCAGACCATATTGCCATTGAAATAGAGCAGAAATCCTATCCTCTCTCCTGTCAGCCTGACTATTGCAATGCCTTCCCTGATAAAGCGGCTCTCAACCGTTTTATGCCCATTCCGCCGCCCTATCACTACACTTTTTCAAACAATAAAGGGTGGTATTGCCGAATAAAACAGAATCAATGTTATGACTTTGGTCAATACTTTCCGACAAGTGGAGAGTGGAAAATTGAGCTTCGAGCTCTCGTTGGGCCTCAAATGGGAAAATTTACCATCAAAATTGATGGAAAAGCCATTACAGAAATTGATATGTACGACACCTCCTTCCGCAAAAAATCCTTCTACTTTTCAGCTGATATTCCAAAAGGGTTTCATCTGCTCACACTGACTTCTCATCAAAAAGATGACAACTTCTTTTTGCTCGATTCAATGACATTTGATAGAAATTCAAAATAAAATGGTTACGCAATATATGTAATTCCATAATGCAAAAAAACCACATTATGGCATACTACCACACATAAAAAAAATTGGCAAAAAGGATATTTGTTTTATCCTTATTTATTGATTCCCACAAAGGGCGTCCCAACAAAAGGAGATTATAATGCCAAGTGGCCTTTCTTTTATTGCTATTGCACTTTTTGTCTTCTTGTTGATTGGGACACTTATCACCCTTTTGCACCGCTATTTTTATCAAAAACTCTTGCTCTCTTTTTCTCTGCATTCTACGGTGAGAAAAATATTTTTCACCTTTTTTGGGGTGATGGCATTTGCGCCGCTGATTATCATGAATCCACTCGATATCAAGTCTGGTTTTATGACGATGATTTCCTATATTGGCTACATCTGGATTATATTTCTTTTTCTCTTTTTTGGTCTGGGACTTGCTGTTGATGCTACCCTGTTTCTTTTAAAACTTTTCAAGCGGGAAAAGGCACAATTCACAAGAACAATCTTTATTATTATGGCAACTGTTATCACCATTATCATTATATCAGGATTGTATGAAGCGAGCGATATCAAGATAGAAAGAATCACCATCGAGACATCAAAACTGCCCGCGGGAATTGATAAAATAAGAGTCGTACAGATATCAGATGTCCATTTCAGTCAAATACTTGGACTGTCACACGCACAAACAATCATCAATATTATCAAAGAGTTAAAGCCTGACATCCTCCTTTCAACTGGTGATTTTCTTGATAAAGGCATTCGTGATGAGAGAGAGATAACAAAACTGTTTAGAGAGCTCAAAGTTCCGCTTGGAAAATACGCAACAACAGGAAATCATGAATTTTTTGCAGGGATAAAAAACTCAGAAAAGTTTATTACAGACGCAGGATTTGTCCTTCTTAGAAACGATGGCGTTACCGTTCAAAAAACCCTTAACATCACCGCAATTGATGACCATACCGGCACCCGTTTTGGTGAAATACTCCCCGATGAAAAGGAGGTCTTCAAAAACATTCAGCGCGATCGCTTTACCATCCATTTGAAGCACCAACCTCGTATTAATAAAAAGGCATTAAACCTGTTTGATTTGCAACTTTCAGGACATACGCACGCTGGACAAATATTCCCTGCAAACCTTCTTGTCAAATTGCTCTTTCCCTATAATCAAGGAACATTTGAACTAGGCCGAAAGAAATATCTGCATGTGAGTCGTGGAACGGGAACATGGGGGCCACCAATTCGATTCTTTGCGCCACCGGAAATTACACTGATTGAAATTGTGAAAAGATATCCGAAACCGTAATCTTTCTCCAGTGCAATATATCTATTATTTAATTAGGATTACAGGTTTT
>JAGLDR010000078.1 GCA_023145475.1 bacterium | reverse complement strand
GTGATGATTCTGACCGTGTAGACACGGGAAATAGTGTGGCAGATGTGGATAGCGCCGACACTGCGGACAGCGGAAGTGATGAAGATGATGCCGACACTGCTGATATCGATAGTGCAGATAGTGTAACTGATGCAGACGCAGACAGTGCAATTGACCCAGAAGGCGATGAGGACAGTGATGGAATTAAAAACAAAGATGAAATGCCCGGTGGACTTCCTGTTGATAGTGATAGTGACACCGTGCCAGACTATCTTGACAATGATTCAGACAATGATGGTTTGTCCGATGGCGAAGAGGTTTATTGTTCATCTTTATCAAAAGAGTCGCGTCTCTTTGCTGACAGTGATGGTGATGGATTTAGTGATTTAGTTGAGGCAAAGCTTGGTTCAGATTTGTGTGATGATGCCAGCACACCTGAAGGGTTGGTTGACTTTTATTTTGTCCTTGACGATGCGACTGCACAAAATAAAGATATGGTTTTTTCTCCAACGATTAAAAAGAGTGATGTTTGGTTTCATGTTGATACCACTGGCTCGATGGGCGGTGAGATTACGACTCTAAAAAGTGATCTTTCAGTCGATATCATACCGGCAATTAGAGCTAAAATAACCGATTCTGCTTTTGGCGTTGCGTGGTTTAATGATCCTTTATTTGGGATATCTATTGATCCAACAACCAATCCAACCGAGGCTCAAGTGGAGGTGGATAAGCTTGCGGCGGGAGTTCCGGGAAGTGGTGGTGATTGTGAAGAAGAGGGATATAAAGGGCTTGAGGCGCTTGCACTTGCCGACAGTTGGAGAGAGGATACCTTTCCTCTGATTGTGCATATTACTGATGCCCCATCAAAACCAGGTCGAGATGGTGCTATCAACGCTCTTATTGCAAATAAAATAAAGGTTATTAGTGTGATGTCTAGCGGTGGGTGTGGTGACCCATCTGATGAACTTATTGATCTCTCTCAATCAACTGGCGCAGTTGCTCCTGTGTGCGCAAATGCTGGTGGTGTTGGTGTTTCACTAAAATATGATGTTGGAGGTGATGGCTCAGGTTTGGCGACAGCAGTTATCAACGGTGTTGATGCGATACTGAAATATGCTGTTTTTGACCTCTATGCTGACGCGATTGATGGTGGTGGCAACAGCGTCGATATGATTACAAAAATGGAAGCTGTTGAATATATAGGACCTGCTGATGAGCCTGAGAAGAGTTGCGTGCAAGATGCGATACCAGCGACATTTAATGGCACAGTATACAATAATGGTTTTCAGAATTTTAGCCCGGGCACCGCACTTCTTTCAAAAGATGGCGCAAAACTGAAATTTAAAATAACTGCAAAAAATGATACCCATGCGCGTGAAAAACACGGTCAAAGCATCGTTTTTCAGATTCAGATTATTGATAAGAGGACGGGATTGCGACTGGATCGCAAGAGTGGTATGATTATTATTCCTGCTTATTCTGTGAAGCCATAACCATAAAATTTCTCTCCGCTTGACTCATATCTATAAAAAGATACCATATGAGGGTAATTTGATTAATAGTGGAGGTAATGCCGTGAGAACAAGTGCTTTTTTTATTCTTTTAGTGGTCTCAAGTCTATTTTTTATTGCGTGTGATAACAAAATTCAAACCAAAGAGGATATCACTGATACCGCCGATAGTGCTGACAGCGCGAATACAGCTGATAGTGCCGACAGCGCCGATACAGCTGACACAGCTGACAGCGCAAACACAGCTGACACAAGTGATAGTGCCGATACCGGTGACACAGCCGACAGTGGTAACACCGTTGCACCTGTCGTTGTTGGATCGTTTTCTGTTGAGTATAGTGGTGATATTGTGGATGCCGAAGCGTCTCCAGGAGCTGGAGGAATGGGCGATGCGACTTTTTCATTTAACGAAGATGAGATTACCTATAGTGAGTTAGATTCAGGTGGATATTTACATCTTCCTGCGGCAACTTTGAAAGATGAAAAAATATCAGTACGGTGGAGAGCTCAGCTCACAACGGGTGTGACTCAGCTCGGGATGTTTTTCGCTGGTGTTTCAAGTGATGCCCCCGAAGGTTCTTTCTTTTTTTCGGAATATGGTGGTTTTGCTCTGTACGGAAAAGCTGAACTTGTAGGTGGCAGTTGGACGCTTCAATGTGTTTATGCTATCTCAAATCCAGAAAAATCAGAGATGACGATAACATCAAAGACAGCAACAAGTATTGCTTTTACGGCGACAGGAGAACTGTTAGATCCAAAAATCATAGAAGATAAATTAACTATTCCAATTTGTGAATAATAATAGAGGGAGTCAATTATGAAGAGAACAATGTTTTTAACGATTCTATTGCTTGTTTTTACCTATTCGTGTGGTGATGGTGTTGCTCGGAAAGATATAGGTGATACCGCTGACACTGCCGATACTGCAGACAGTGCCGATACAGCCGACAGTGCCGATACAGCCGACAGTGCAGATACAGCCAATACGGCTGATACTGCAGACACCGCCAATACAGCCAATACGGCTGATACTGCCGACACCGCCAATACTGCTGATACTGCTGATACTGCCGACACCGCAGATACCGCAGATACGGCTGATACTGCCGATACCGCAGATACCGCAGATACGGCAGACACTGCCAATACAGCTGACACTGGAAACAGTGGAGATAGTAGTGGTGAGTGCGGCGGAGAGGTGTGTGGAGACAACGCACACTGCGATCGCGATGTTTGTGTTTGTAATGACGGGTATCATTCACTCAATGGAGAGTGTTTGGAAAATGGTGTTGTAACGAAGGTTGGTACTTTTTCAGTAGAATATGATGGTGCGAAAGATCAGAGTGGTGGCACCGGAAATGCAGACTTTGATTATTTAGAGGTAGACTATCTTTATACTCCTGTTACACTGGGAACTGGCGGGATGGGAATTACCTTTCCTAATGTCCAGCTCGATGCAGGAATGATGCATATAACATGGATTGAGGAGACGAATTACACCACAGACGCATTTGGGTTAAGTATTCCTGAAAATATTGCAGTTGGAACAGCTTCTCTGCAAAGTGTTGGCGGAAATGCAACTCTTATGAATGTTACCGGTGGTCTTGGTGGAATAACGATAAACTGTATTTATGCTGTGGCTAATACGATGACAGCAACAGTGATAGTAACAGAGAATTCAAATGGCTCGCTTGTTGTTACGGCGACGGGTGATTTGATTGATCCGCAGTTTGTCGAGGGCTCTCTTTCTGCCCCTATTTGTGAGTGATTTTTTTGTTCTGATCCTCTTCCTTTACGCCTCACTTTTCACCATCTAAAATAATTATTTGACGCAACTCATTTTGGGAGTATATTCGCAGGAATGAAAAGGCACCTTCGGATGCAAGTTTGTGCCTGTCCCCTTAGGGGGTGAGCAGACTTCCGGAGGGATGATTTTAATAACAGGTAATTCTTGGAGGAATTCAATGGTAGACATTAGAGAATTATTAAAAGCAGGTGCTCACTTTGGTCATCAAAGACAGAAGTGGAATCCTAAAATGGCTCAGTACATCTTTACAGAGAGAAACGGCGTACACATTATCAATCTTGAGAAGACTCTTGAGTTGATTGCAGATGCTAAGAAGTTTGTAAAAGAAGTTGGTAGTCGTGGTGGCGAACTCTTTTTGGTTGGTACAAAAAGACAAGCTCAAGATGTTATCACTGGGGAAGCTGAAAAGGCAAGTATCCCTTATGTTAACTATCGTTGGTTGGGTGGAATGTTAACAAACTTTCAAACAATTAATGAATCAGTAAAACGATTGGCTCGCTATACGACAGATCTTGCAGAAAGACAGCATCGTTATACAAAGAAAGAGTTGGTTACTATTGAGAAAAAGCGTATTAAATTGGCAAAAAACCTCAGCGGCATTGTTAATATGAAAAAGATGCCAAGCGTCGTTTTTATTGTTGATCCTGTGAGAGAGCACTTGGCTGTTCGTGAAGCTCGCAAGCTTAAAATTCCAATTGTTGCAATTACAGATACTAATGGTAATCCTGATGATGTTGATTATATTATTCCTGCAAATGATGATGGAATGAGAACAATCAATTTGATTATGACTGAGATTGTTGACTCATGGATGGAAGGATATGATATCTTTCGCCAAAAGGCAGTTTCAGAGCAAAAAGAGAAGAAAGAACGCGGAACTAAACGCAACGAAACAAGAAAAGTTGCAGGAAGAAAAGTGCGCGTAAAAAGAGTTTCTCCAACTGAAGGCGAAAAGCCAGTTGCAGAAGCTGCTCCAACTCCAGCTCCAGAGGCACCTAAAGCTGAGAAAGCTGTGAAAGTCGAAGAAGCTGTGAAGGTTGAAGAAGCTCCTAAAACAGAGGCTGCTCCAGTCGTTGAGACGAAAAAAGAAGAAGAGAAATAACAACACACAGAGAGAGTGGAGGAAAATATGAAAATATCAGCTTCTTTGGTAAAAGAGCTTCGTGAAAGAAGCGGAGCCGGTATGATGGATTGTAAAAAATCTTTAGTTGAGACTGAAGGAAATATAGAAGATGCTATGATTTATCTGCGTGAGAAGGGCATTGCAAAGGCAGCGAAAAAGGCTGGTCGTATTGCAGCTGAAGGTCTTGTCTCTTCACAGGTTGATGATAAGGGCGGCATCATGCTTGAGCTTAACTGTGAGACAGATTTTGCAGCAAAAGGCGAAAGTTTTATGAAGTTGACTGACGAGATGCTTACCTATTTTTCAGCACATGTACCAGAGGATAGTACCGTTGTTGATATGACAGATACTTTCTATGATACAACAGTAGAAGAGATGGCAAAGACAGCAATTGCAAAAATTGGTGAAAATATCAAACCTCGCCGTTTTGTTCGTTTTACTGCGCAAGCTGACAGCAGTGTTCACTCCTATATCCATATGGGTGGCAAGATTGGTGTTTTGATTGAAGTGGCAGCAGATAGCAAAGAAAAGAGTCAAGATGAAAAAGTAAAGAAGATGGCTAATGGCATCGCTATGCAGATTGCGTCAATGAATCCTGATTGCGTTGATATTGACACTTTCCCAAAAGAGAAGCTGGCAGCAGAAAAAAGCATCTATGTTACACAGGTTCTTGAGATGGGTAAACCAGAAAAGATGGTAGAGCGCATTGTTGAAGGAAAAATCAAGAAGTTTGTTGCTGCAAATACACTGTTAGAGCAAGATTTTGTTATGAATTCTGATATGAAAGTAAAAGATTTCGTGAAAAGTGTTGCAAAAGAGATTGATACAGAGCTTAAAGTTGTTCGTTTTATACGATTTGAACTTGGCGAAGGTATTGAAAAGGAAGAGACTGACTTTGCTGCAGAAGTCGCAGCACAGATGAACTCATAGTAGATTTTAGGGAGCTTTATATGCTGTTCCCGGCTCGTAAATTATTTAAAAATGCCCCTATCCAGCTTATGGTGTGGGGCATTTTTCTCTTTTTATCATTTTCACTCTTAGGAGAGGCTGTAACTCCAAAACAGGCGCAGGTTATTTTGACAAAAGAGCGTCTTGTTGCCTTGTTTCAAGAAAAAACTGGTCTTGTAGCGGCAGCACACCAGAAGGTGTTGATGGCAGAGGCAGATTATAAAAAAGTGCTTGCTGTCTATTTTCCTGAATTTAATGCGACTATTGGTGTCGGTCCCTATCCTAAAAAGATTTATCATCCAACGAAAGTCTATGATAATGTGCAGCCTGATGGTACTTTTCAGATGGATCAAGCGCATTGGGAGACACATGAAGGTGATTTTTCTGAGTATGGATTTGCCCTCCGAGCTCGTGTCTCATTTATCCTTCCTGTCTATACTTTTGGTAAGTTTGTTTCTGGCCGAGATGCGACAAGAAGTCTTGTCTCGATGCGAAAGTCAGAAGCTATGATAACAAAACTAAAGGTCAGAGAGTATGCACTAACTCTCTACTATAGCTGGCTGATGGCACACGATATTAAAAAGATGATTGATGGTGCAGTAACTGAGGTTGCAAAAGCTGAAGCTCAGTTGAAAGACGCGCTGTATGAAGAGAAAGAGGGCGTAACGCAGAAAGATTTGATTCGCCTTAGAATAGAGAAAGAGAAGCTTTTGATTAAGCAAAATAAGATAAATTTTGATATTAAAACTTTGACGCAGGTGTTTGATGATATTATTGGTCAGCCATGGGTGATTGAGCAACAATACCTCGAGCAAGAGTCGTTTGATAGGACTGAAGAGCAACTTCTCGAATATCTTGCGACTTCAAGTCCCTACATAAATATAGCAAAAAGTGGAGTGAATGCTCGTTATAATCTCTATCGCCTTGAGCTTTATAAATTGCTTCCTGATTTAGGTATTGTTGGATATTACTCTTTTAAGTATACCTCAAGTGTTGATGATGATAACTATCCCTCTCCGAACAGTCCATACAATAGCCACGATGGTGAGTTTGGCATTGGCCTTCGATTTAATCTCAATTTTGTCAGTCAATATCAATCGATGAAAAAGGCAAAGGCAGAGTGGGAGGCGACGAAGTTGCAAGTTGCGTTTATGAAACAGAAGACAAAGCTTGATGTTCAGAGAAATATCAACCAACTTTCGGAACTTGATAGTGCACTTAAACATGTGAAGAAAGCTCATAAATATGCAAAAGGATGGATGACAATGGAGATTTCTAACCACTCTTCTAGTGGCGAATTTTCAAAAGATTTGATTGATGCCTTTAAAGCTTTTATGGAGCAAGAGTATCAGTTGATAAAGACAACTTTTGATTATAATATGAAGATAGAACAGATAAAAACGATGGTAGGTGAATGATGAAGAAAACAGCTCTTTTTTTAATGGCACTTTTAGTCACCTTTTCTCTTTTCTCAGAAGAGAAGAAAGCGGTGGTCGGACTCAATCCAGGTGTTGCGTTAAAGCAGGTTAATACTGTTGATAAAAAGCTAGAAAAGTGGGCGAAAATTAAAGCAAAGAAAGGGACGGCACTTTTTAAGAAAAAAGATGCGGCAACAAAAGAGATTATGGATTCATTTATTGACTATGATTTTATAGCAAACTATCTATTTGATGAAAAGTGGAAGCAAGAAACACAAGAGAAAAAAGATGAGCTTTTTGATAAATTACGCAAGCTTTATACCGATTTTTATCTTGAAAAGATTGTTTATAATAAAAGTTTTGAAAGAAAGTTTATAGAAAAAGGGAAAGAGACGAAGTATATAAAAGGTGTTCCTGAAAGTGTCTATATTACTTTTGAGATTCAGGTTATTTTCAAGGGGAAACCAGTCATTTATGAGTTTATTTACCACCTTCATTTTGCGGATAAAGGATATAAAATGTTCGATGTTGAAATGGATGGTGTGAGTCTGATTCGTAACTATAAAAAAGAGTTCAAGAAGATTGTGGATAAAGAGGGTTTTGATGGACTTATTAAAAAGATTGATAATAAGCTGCTCAAGAAAAAACCTTCAACAAAAACTCCGAAAAAAACTAAAAAGAAATAGTCTATGAAACGCCATATTCTGCTCCACGCTTGTTGTGCCCCTTGTGCTACCGCTGCAATTGAAATTTTAGACAATGACTTCGATGGCGATATTTCAGTTTTATATTATAACCCAAATATTGCGCCACGCACAGAGATGGAGACTCGTTTTGAAGAGTTAAAACGCTATCTATCTGAGCGGTATGGTGACAAAATATCTCTCATTAAAGGGGAGTACGATGCTACGGAGTGGTTGCACCGAGTTGCACCACTTTCATCAAGTGGAGAGGGCGGTAAACGCTGCTTTGAATGCTATTATATGCGCTTACACTATCTTTTTGAACAGGCAAAAGAGCTGGGCGTTACAGATGTTTCAACCACCCTTTCTATCAGTCCTCACAAAGATAAAAAATGGCTTGATGAGATAGGGAATCTTCTCGCAACTCATTATGGTATATCATGGTATTCTCACTCGTGGGATTATCGGCGTTCTGTTGAGCTTTCAAAAGAGTATAACCTCTATCGTCAAGATTACTGTGGCTGTATTTTTAGCTTGAAAGAACGGAATGAGAGAGTTGCCGCTCGTGAGCTGAGAAAATTAAAGAGATAATGAATAAGTGTTACAGTCAATTTGATACGCAAAAAACATATTATAAACTTGACCTGATGAAACGGTTTATTTATACTTGTCGCAAATAAGGGGCGGAGGTTTTCACCGATGTTTTATAGATTTTTCTTAGTGCTGTCTGTTTTGCTTGCAACAATGGTGTTGTATGCAGCTGATGTCACAGATGTTGTTGATGCTGCTGATGATGATGATCCTTTTGACTTTAAGTTAGATATCTCTTACAACAGCTCCCACCATTTTGGTACAATCAAACGAGAGTACAACAACTGGGAAGATAATGCCTACGAAGATGTTAATGGCAATCGTTACTACACTGTCGATCAACGGCGAGTGCAGACAAATGAGTATAAGGGAAATCCTACTCTGCAGTATACGCAAATACTTGATATTAACGCAGAAATTGGTCTCTATCACGATCTCTCTCTTTCGGTTGATATTCCTATCATTTTAAGTGATCAATACCAGCTTCTTTTTGAAAATTATACCCTCGATAACAACAATGATGCCCATGCAACGCAAGGCTCTCTTGTTGATCAGGGCTTGTTTCCTGCTGATGGTGCACTTGCATACAAACACAAAGGTGTTGGTGACTTGACAATTGGTATGAATTGGGCGCCATTTTCGCAAGAACGCGGTATCTGGCCATTTAGTTGGTTACTTGCTTTTCATGTAACATTCCCTACCTCTGCAAAGGCGACGCCAAGTGGCGCAAATGCACTGGGCACGGATGGAAGAATGCATCCAACGGGAGATGCGGGAAAGGTTGGAACAAAGAATTATACTCTGCATTTTATAACGGCGATGTCAAAAAGAGTTGAGATGTTTGAGCCCTATTTTAGACTCCATTTTGATCTTCCTATCGCTGGGAGTAATTCGCTTTACCAAGATACTAAAAAAGAGTACGGATTTGATTTTGGAACAGAGTTTATCTTTTGGGAACGCCCTAAAAAAGAGCAAGAAATTCGTATGAGACTTGATTTTAATCTTCTCTTTTCAACGAAAGGGAATGCATACAATTACATCACTGATGCTCGCTGGATATATCCTGCTGGCACGGGTGCTTTTCTTGATGGTTCGCCACGAGATTTGAAACATATGCTTCCAATGGAAGATGCGTGGGCACAGGCCGGTGTAATGCTCAAATTTGATTTTCATGTCTGGAAGTATCTTGAATTTGGTACATTTGCTCAGCTTAACTACCGTTCAAATCGCTATATAACTAATGCTCTGCCAAACGAAGCTGGCTATATTAACGGTTTAGATAGTGAACAGACAAATTGGATGAGTGACCAGAAATCGGGTGGTCGCCTTTTGATTGAAAGCAATCTAATTCTTAATTGGGGTGTTAATCTCGCCCTTCTTTTCTAATTTTTAACTACATATCGGGGAGGACAGCAATGGAAACAGTGCGTGGTCGCCGTCTTTTATTTGTGCGTATTTGTGGAACAGGAATGAGTTCTTTAGCAATTTCATGTCGAGATATGGGAGCAGAAGTTCGCGGAGTTGATGCCGCATTTTATCCTCCTATTAGTGATACGCTTGAGCGAGAGAAGATTCAGACTGATACAATGGATAAGTTGCAAGAGATTGTAAGTGAGTGGAAGCCCGAGGCATTGATTATAGGAAATGCGCTTCATGGAAAGAGTGATGAGGCTGCATTTGTTCAGTCGTGTGGTCTGCCCCTTTTTAGTATGCCTTCGCTGATTGAAGAGTATCTGCTTCCTCAGAAAAAGTCACTTGTCATAGCAGGCACACATGGGAAGACGACAACAAGCACAATGCTTGCCGAGGTGTTAGATGTAATTGGTATGAATCCAAGCTATATTATTGGTGGTGTTCCGCTTTTTAGTGGTGTGCAGTCGTCCTATCACTCTGGCTCTGGCTATATGGTGTTAGAAGGTGATGAATATGATACAGCATTTTTTGATAAAGAGCCTAAGTTTTTACACTACCGTCCCGATGTTGCAATTGTAACTTCAATTGAGTTTGATCACGCCGATATCTACGATTCCCTAGAGCAAATCTTCAGCAAATTTGTGGCGCTCACTAAAATTACGACAAAAAAAGTGATAGTGAATATTGATTTTGAGACCAATAAGAAGCTAGTTGAGTTGATACCACCAGACAAGGTGCTTACCTATGCTGTCTCTTCTAATGCTGCCGATTTTACCGTGCTCAATCAAGAGAGCAGTGGGCGATATCTGTCTGTAACTATTGGGCTTCCTGACGGTGAGAAGTATGCTTTTGAAACAACGCTTATCGGTGAACAAAATGTGATGAATCTTCTTGCCGTTATTGCGTTGCTTTGGAGTGAGAATATTCTTCAAACGCATGGCAAAGAGATAGCAACAGCAATCAGGCAGATGAAAGGGATAAAACGCAGGCAAGAGCTTATTGGGTCGCTAAATGGAGCCTTAATTTACAGTGATTTTGCACACCATCCGACAGCGATGCGCTATACTTTAGAGGGCTTCTTTGATAGATTTCCAGACAAGAAAATATGTGCTGTTTTTGATCCTGCAACCAATACAAATGGGCAGAATGTATTTGAAGAGGAGTATAAAACGCTCCTTGCAAAATGTGATGCCGTAATGGTTGGATTTCCTCCGAAACGCGAGCGTTTTGCTCCTGAGAAACAGTTTCATCCTGAGCAGGTATGCGATGCTATAAACAGAGCGTCGGGCGTTGAAAAAGCGTGGTATCTTCCCGATGTTGATGTGATGATTGATAAGTTGCAAACACTGCTCTGCGATGAGTGGATAGTTGTAGTAATGTCAAACAGTGGCTTTTTTGGTTTTTTTGGAAAGATAGAAAATAGTGATGGATACTCAATCGTCCAGAATAAATGATTGCATTTTTCATTTTTTTTGCCTATAATAAGTTGTCAGTGAGGTGATGAATTATGCAGAAACGCAGACTATCTCGAGTCAATTCAGGTTTAAAGGCTGTTGTACAGTGGGGCGGACACAAGATGGATGGTGTTGTTCGTGATTTGAGTTTTAATGGTCTTTTTATTGAGACCGAGGAAGATATCCCTGCACATCAAGAAGTTGTTATATCAATCGCATTTGAGTCTCAAGCCGCCACTCTTGGTCTTGTTGTTCCGGCAAAGGCTCTAAGGCGGGACTATGATGGAATGGCATTCCAGTTTGGCAGCATAGAGCTTGACTCTTTTTCGACATTAAAACAGCTAATTCTTTATAACAGTGATGATCCGACCAAGGTTGATAGAGAATTTCGTGCTTTTATTTCAGAAAATGCCAACAATCTTCGAACCATCAAATAAAATTGCATCAAATATCTGCTGTCTAAACAGCTTTATATTCTCTAAGTTTGCTGGTTGAAACTTTGTTGAATGAGTTCTGTTTGTCAGAATTGTTATCACGATATCATCTTGAGGGCAGATGAGAAATGCAGTGCCGCTCCACCCAAGATGTCCGCTGCAGGAGGTTTTTGCAAAAGAGCCGTAGTTGGAATCTTCGCCCTCTTTTTTATCAAAACCTATCTGTGCTACAATGTTTTTTCGGTAGAGTGGTTTTTTGAGGAGCAGTGAAAAAAAGTGAGAGACATCATCAGCGGTGCCAAAAAGACCAGCGTGGCCAGAAATTCCACCGAGATAGGCGCTGTTTTCGTCCTCAACCTCTCCTTGGCAGACCCTTTTTCTAATGCGTGAGGTATAGGTTGCTGCGATATTTTTCTGTGCCAGACCTTTTTTCAGCGGAGTGAATGTGAGTGAGTTTTTAAAAGGAAAGTGTTGAGTCAAAAAGTCTTGAAAGAGTGCGTCAAGATCTTTTCCACCAACCTTCTCAATAATAAAACCGAGCAGAATATAGTTTATATCGCTGTATTCTCCGTAAAATAGTTTGGTGTACGCTGCAATTCTGTCAATTATGCGTTTTTTCTTTGCTTTCATTCCACGCGCTGACATTTTATAAAACATATCATACGGAGGGAGAGAGCTTGTATGTGTGAGAAGTTCGTACAGGGTGATATCCTGCTTTATTTCTGGGAAGAAGCGAGAGACCTTCCAGCTCCGTTTAAGTTTTGAGCGTTTTTCAAGAGAGAGAAAAAGTGAAGTAATTACCATCGGTTTTGTCAGTGAAGCAAGGTCAAACAGCGTCTTTTTCGTTACCTTCTGTTTCGGAGTGTTGGAATTTACCACACCTTGATTGATTGTTATGATTTGCTTTCCTTTTTTCCATACAGAGATTGAAACTGCTGAAAAGAAGTTCTTATTCAACGATTCCGTGCATATTTTTTGTAGATTTGCCTCAAGTGGTGTTGTTTTACCACTGAGTGGCAGTAAGAGAAGTGATATAATCAAAAATAGTGCAACTCTCATAGCGGTAGTATGGCCTCGTTTATTTGCATAATCAGTTATGTTAAAAACTCCAAGAAATTATCTCTTGAAATGATTTGGTATGTTGCATTTTCATATGTTTCTTTCCATAGTTTTGGTGGTTTAACTTTTTTGCTACCCCATTTGAACTCATAACCAAAAAGTGTGCCGCCTCTCTCTTCAACTAAATCAATCTCTTTTCCGTCGTATGTTCTCCAAAAGTAGGTGTTGGAGTATATTTTATGGTAGTGGAGTTTTTTCATCCGTTCGGAAAAGAGAAAATTTTCCCACAGCATTCCACTGTCATCCCGGAGAGCAATAGGATTAAAGTTGTTAACAAGAGAGTTTCTTATGCCATTATCAAGAAAATAATATCGACTGTTTTTTACAATTTCTTTTCGAAGATTTCGTGAAAACCCTCTCACTTTTTTTATAACATATGATTTCTCAAGGAGATCAAGATATCGTTCGACACTATTTTTTGACATTCCAAGTTGTCTTCCAAGTTCGTTTAGTGAGACTTCTTTTCCAACCTGAAAAGCAATAAGTTGCAATAAATTTATCAGTTTGTCGGAATTTCTAATA
>JAGLDR010000077.1 GCA_023145475.1 bacterium | reverse complement strand
GAACAGTTTCACCAATAATATTTTGAATGAACATCGTTGGCTCTATAAATGGCAACTTATTAAAGTTCTTTTTTAGGAATTTATTGTGATGAGGAAACATAATGCGGTAATAGAATCGCAAGAGTTTTGAATTGAGATATCCCTCTATAAAATAGTAACTCATCTTTTCTTCGAGTAGAATAAGTCCCACCACATCTTTTAAAAAATAGAGACTTGCCTCATCGTATGTTACCACCGGTTTAACGGAAAGATAGCGTAACAGAAGCTTTTTCTGTTCAAATTGTCCTCGTGGCGGAATTTGGAAAAAAGTATCATTATCGGGGAAGATATGCTCTTTTATATGAGGCTTTTTAAATGGCTCTATATCCCTTGAGCGAATAAATGGTTTGAATTGTTTTGAGGTACGAATTGCTGATATTAATGGATGCTTTCCACGATTTGAGAACATTCCAATAAAGAACTTAAAGTACTCTTTACATTGTCCTGTTGACTTTTCTTCAATCTTTTTAATAAGATGAAGTTGTTCATCAGAAAGAGAGTCATCAAAAGTTAGCATAGCATTAAAACTTAAAGCTGTTGGCGAAAGTTTAATTGATGTTCCCTTTTTATGGTTATCAATTATTGTTGATGTTTCTGTTTGAGTCGACACTTTTCTGTGCAGGTGCACCTGTGTGAAGGATTCAAATATATCAAGCTTCTCGACATAAAATTTGTTGTATATCTCTTGCTTCAACTGTTTTGTTCCAGGAGATGAGAGAAATGATTTTTTCACAAAGAGAGCGCAGTGTCCACCGGTGGTAAGCAGTTGCTCAAGATTGTCTAGCCAGACACTCTTTTGCTCAATCTTTGAAGAGATAATTTCATCATAAACGCAGTGAAAAGAGTGTGGTCTGATGGTAGATTGTGGGGCGTTCAGCACATCAAACAGTGTCGCTTGATAGGATATCTTCATTGGTGATTCTTTCTCAAATGTAGAGAAAACAAGATTAGAGAAGGGAGAGACAACGGCCTCTTGTGCAGGAATATAGCCGATATGGATATTGTTAGACTCTTCCATCTCTTGTGGAAGCACAAGTGCAGGAGAGAGCAGATAAAATTCTTTTCCTTGGTTATTATTATTGTCAATCGGGATGGTTACCACCTTTTTGTGTGGGAGAGAGGTGATATCGCTCATTGAAAGTGTTGAAAGATAGGGTGGTTTTAACCTGTCTTCGAATTTTTGTCCGATGAGTCCATATTCATCTCTTGTAATACCTTTCAAAAGTGAAGCACTGACTCGTTTGTTAATTCGTTGCAGATAGAGTTTGTTTAAAAGATAGGTTCTTGGGTCGATTGCGACACCATTCTCTTTACAGAAATTTTCTATCTCACCAAATAACTTAAGTAATTTTTTTCGACTATCCACTGATTTTCGCACCATTTAACAGTTCGATAACAGCAATAGTATAATAAAGAGAAAAAGTAATTCAAGAAAATGTATAATGAAAAGTTAATTTTTGATGATATATCTTATTCGAAGTTTTTAATAACCTCATGGGCAACATCCAAAGTTTTTGCAGCTCCACCCATATCATAGGTAAGAACTTTTGCATCTGTAATGGTCTTTTCGATGCCTTTGTAGAGTTTTGCTGCCATCTCTTTTTCGCCAAGAAAGTTAAGCATCATACGAGTTGCAAGGAGCATAGCAAAAGGATTTACCTTATACATTCCTGCGTATTTTGGAGCACTTCCGTGAACGGGTTCAAAGACTGCATAGTCATTTCCAGTGTTTCCACTGTGAGCAAATCCAAGTCCACCAACGAGCTGTCCTGCAAGATCAGAGATAATATCGCCAAAAAGATTCTCAGCAACTAATACATCATACTTCTCAGGTGATTTAACAAGCCACATTGCGATTGCATCAACATTGTCAAACCATGATTGAATCTCAGGATATTCAGATGCAACTTTGTCAAATACATCAACCATAAGTCCGCCAGTTTTTCTGAGAACATTTGGTTTTTCAACAAGAGTAACACTCTTTTTGCCAAATTTCTTTGCATGTTCAAAAGCAGAGCGGATAATTCTTTCGGCTCCTTTTCTTGTGATAATACGCGTTGAAATGGCAATATCGTCGTCAGGCATATCCATAAAGCGTTGCATTTTAGGAGCTTCGGCAAGCATATGTTCACGAAGAGTGCGTGATGTTGGACCAAACTCAACACCTGCGTAGCTTCCTTCAGTGTTTTCACGGAAGACAGTAATGTCAATATCATCTTTCAAGTTGAGATTGCTTCCTTTAAACGCAAGATTTGGTCGTTCATTACAGTAGAGATCAAACTCTTGACGAAGGCGAACAATTGGTGAAAAATAGGTCAAGTTTTTGCCTTGTAACTCAGGAGCCAACTCAAGCTTTGCCTCTTTTTGAGGTTTAGATGTGATAGCGCCAAAGAGTGCACAATCAGTCTTTTCCATCATATCTGTTGTTCTTTTTGGAAGAGGATCACCCTCAGTTTTCCAAAATTCCCAACCGATATCGCCATGAATGTACTCTGCATCCAGTCCTAAAGAGTCGAGCACGAGGCGTGCTGCTTCCATAACTTCATTTCCAATGCCATCTCCTGGCAACCAGGCTATTTTGTACTTGCTCATAAATCACCTCCATGATGTTGTTATAACGAGCGTTAGGTATTGTGGCGAAAATGAAGTGATAGGTCAATAAAATTCTTCACAGTAAATATTCATCTTTCCTTTTCTCACAAATCCCGCAAGAAAAACACCTTTCTTTTTTGCCATATCAATAGCTTTATCCGTTGGAGCAGATATTGCAGCTACACTTGAAATACCGCTTTTAATGACAGCGTCCATCAGCTGTGCATTTATTCGGCTAGTAAGAAGGATACTTGTTTTTGTTGCACTTTGTGGCGTGAGTGACAGTGAACCAAGAAGTTTATAGAGAGCCGATGTTCGACTGATATCATCATAAAAACGGGTAATCTTATCATCCTCTAACAGCGCAGCAATGTGAACTGCACCAGTTTCGTTAAACAGCTCGGATATAGATGATAATTGTTCAACTCCTTTTATAATACTATTGTTTGAGCAACGACTGTGTGGCGCCTTTTTAATCTTTTTATCTCCTTGTGCGATGAGCACACCCTCTCTGAACAGATCAAGATGAGACGGCGAAACAGCAAAAACAGTTTCAGTGCCATCTGCTAGTGTTACCGTCTCTTTGTGTTCAACAACAACACTATCTTGAATCTTTTTACTCTGTCCATCAAAACGGTGAATGGTGTACTCTTTTAGACTATTCATCTCTTCCTCCTCAGATGATAGGACGAACTCTCAGCGCTATTGTAAAATAAAAAAGCCTTAATTGTAATATAATTTTAATGCAGTACAATAGAGCAAGCTGTTGTTAGAGAGGTTTCCGATGCGATATTCTTGGTTGGGTGCTTTGGCACTCTTTCTGTTTGTTACAATTTTCTTTCAAAAAAGCGGAATGACAGGATGGCTAATCTCGGCTCTCTCTTTTGTCGGATTTCTCGCTCTTTATATTATGTATGGTGACGATGCGAAGGATGAAGAAGTGAAGAGTGAAGATAAGGATGATAAAGAAAAAGAAGAAGAAAAAGAAGAAGACTCCTCAGTCAGCAAGCTGACAACCTCCCTTGATGAGGGAGCAGTTGTGGAAAATAAGGAAGAGCCAAAAGAGGTTGAAGATGTAGGAATTAAGATGACAGCTCACTTCGCGATTGATCCAAAGATTTTTCTGACTGCGTGCTATAAAAATGATATTGCAAAGGTAACTGAGCTTTTAGAAGATGGCTTTAATATCGATGTTTCGAACCATCAAGGTGTTACCGCTTTTATGTTTGCAGTTAAGGGAAAGGCATACGATGTTGTGAACTATCTGATTGAAAATGAGGTCGATGTAACGAGGGTTACGGAGAAGGGGACAACTGCCTTGAAAATTGCACAAGAAAATGGTGATGAAGAGATGATAAACATTCTTAATGGATAAAAATAATGAATAAAGCTCGTATTTTAGTGGTTGATGATGAACCTGAAATTGTTGATATGCTTCTGTTTAATCTTTTGAACGAAGGATATATAGTGGATAGTGTTGGGACAGGTGAGGCGGCCTTACAATATGCAAGAACTCAATCGAGTGATTTGATTTTACTCGATTTTATGCTGCCCGGAATCGATGGGATTGATGTGCTTCGTCTGTTGAAAAGTGATAAAAAAACCAAGGATATTATGGTTATTATGCTGACAGCGCGAGGAAGTGAAGAGGATATCGTAACAGGGCTTGAGATTGGTGCAGCCGATTATATTACAAAACCTTTCAGTCTTAAAGTCTTGAATGCAAGAATTAAAGCTGTTATCAACCGGCACATCGCTGAAGATGATCCTTCACAAAACAAACTTATTGTGATTGATTCACTGACAATTGATGCTCAGCGACACTCTGTCTGTGTAGATGGAGTGAAAGTTGCGTTGACAATGACAGAATTTATGATACTCCACTTCTTGGCAATGCGGCCAGGGTGGGTCTTCACCCGTACTCAAATTATTAACAGCGTCAAAGGAAATGACTACCCTGCAACAGACAGGGCGGTTGATGTGCAGATTCTCAATGTACGAAAAAAGCTTAAACATGCCGGAAAGCTTATCGAAACTGTTCGAGGCGTTGGATATCGTCTTCGAGAGATAACTCCACAATGAAATCTAAACAAAATAGACCACTAACTCTCAAAGTGTTGCTTCCGTTTGCCTCAATATTCTTTGTAACTGTTGGTGTAATTCTCTACTATCTTCACCACTCAGCTCTAGTTGCAACGACTTTTTCAGCACTACTTACAATATCTATCTTGCTTGCACTCTATCTTTTTTTGAGGTTACGGGTGCTGAATCCTCTCAGTCAGATAAAAGAAGGGGCAGAATTGTTTGCTAATGAGGATTTTAACCACCCAATTCCTCTTTCAGAGACGAGGGAGTTTGCAGAGCTTGCAGAGTTGCTCAATCAGATGGCAAAGACGGTTCAAAGGCATGACCAAATAAGAAAAGATTTTGTTGCAAATGTCAGTCATGAGCTAAAAACACCGATAACCTCCATCAAGGGATATCTTGAAATGTTGACGGCGGGGGCATTGAATGATCCAGAGAATGGTAAAAAGTTTCTTGGGATTGTATCAGCTCAAACAGAGCGGCTTATCGCCATCATTGATGACCTGCTTGCACTCTCCTATCTTGAAAGTTCTAATAGAGAGAGAGTAGAAACAGAAGATGTCTATCTGTCTGAAATCATTGAGAGAGTTGTTCAGTATAACACTTCGTCAGCGAGCAAGAAAAAGATTGATATAGTGGTTGAGGTAGAAGAGAGTATCACACTTAAAGGAAATCCACTTCTTTTTGATCAGATGATAGGGAATCTTCTTGAGAATGCCATTAAATACAGTGAAGATGATACAAAGATTCAGATAATTGTAACAAAAGAGCAAGAGAAGTTAAAAATCAGAGTCTCTGATGAGGGACGAGGAATTGCATCTCACCACCTTGACCGTATTTTTGAACGATTTTACCGTGTCGATAAGGCGAGAAGCCGAAATGCAGGTGGAACGGGATTAGGTCTTGCAATTGTGAAGCATATTGCACAGATGCATGGTGGGGCGGTTAGTGTGGAGAGTAAGGTGGGGCAAGGCTCATCTTTCACTATAACTTTCTCCGGCTGAGGAGTTTGCTCCATTTCTTTGTTGCTCTCCTATCTCATATCACTCGAAATAGCTGAACTATTCCTTCGTTTATTCGTAGTCGTGCGCCTCGAACTGAAGCAAACTCATCAGCCGGTATTTGCTGGGTCACTGAGTGATTCCGCAGGAATCGTACCGAAGTGCCACATGCTTTGCATTTTCATCGTAGAGTAACTTCACTCAGAGTGCCACGCCTTTCTCGAAATAAGTGATTTTTTTTTCTAAATCCATATCATAGTAGGGCATATTTTTTCTGGGAGGTATTTATGCAGATGCTTGATATGATTATTTGGGGTGCAGGAATTTTTCTTGCCTTTGCCTTTCTTTTTATTATTTGGGGATATGCAAAGGGGTTGAAAGGCTCTCCGTATGAGATATATCTTCTCTTTTTCACGAAGGTTACGGAGTATTCTGCGTATGGAGCGATTAACATCTCATTTATTCTCTATCTTTCGTTGGATATGGGTCTTTCTGATATAGGTGCTGGCGCTTTTATGGGTTTTTATTCGCCGCTTGTAACTTTGCTTGTTATTTTTGTTGGCCCTTTTTGCGATGTTATCGGTGTTAAAAAGACGCTCCTGTTTGGTGCTGTTACACTGCTTTTCTCCCGTCTGATGTTGCCGTTTATGCCAAATCTTATCACCGCGACACTGTTTGGATTTATTCCAATGGCGTTTGGTATTGCGATTACTGGGCCTGTCATCTCTGTTGGTATTAAGAAGTTTACAACAAAAGAGACTGCTGCTCTTGGTTTTGGTCTTTTCTATACTCTGATGAATGTTGGCTGGGCAATTGGTGCAAGCATTTTTGATGGTATGCGTGGCTGGCTTGGAGAGCATCAGTTGTACGATTTTGGCACAGCATTAGGAATTGATCTTCCTTTCTCTGTTAAACTTTCAACCTATCAGTGGATTTTTCTTCTTGGTTTTCTGATTAATATTCCAGATTTCATAGCGATTTTAATGATGAGAGACGGTGTTTTTCTTGATGATGACGGAAAGATTAAGATAACTCCTTACAACATTATGCAAAAAGGAAAAGGATTTTTTAGTGCCCTTGTTCATACGGTTGTTGATGCCGCAAAAAAGACTGTTGCCAAGTTAGCTTCAGTGGTTAAAGAGCGGACATTTAGAGTATTTGTCCTGATGCTCTTTCTTACTATTTTTACTCGAATTATCTTTGAACACTTTCACTATACCTTGCCTAAATACGGTATTAGATTGCTTGGTGACGGTGTGAAGATTGGTAGTATTTATGGTGTTCTTAATCCGACTATCATTGTTTTTATAGTGCCGCTTATAGCAGTGTTGACGAGGAAAATAAGCTCCTATGTTATGCTTTTAATTGGTGTGACAATTTCGGCATTTTCCGTCTTTATTGCAGCTATTCCTCTTGGTTATTTTTCTTTTCTCAACAACACATGGTTTTCAGAGTTGGTATATGATCGTTGGTTGGGTGTTCCTGTTGAGAATCAGACAAATCTCTATTTTGCACTTATCATTTTTGTTATTGTCTTCACCATCGGTGAGGCACTCTGGTCTCCTCGTTTGATGCAGTTTGCAGCGGAAGTGGCTCCAAAAGGGAAAGAAGCGTCCTATATTTCCCTTGCCGTTCTCCCCTATTTCTTGGCAAAAATTGTTGCTGGTCCATTCTCTGGATGGCTTGTCAGCACCTATACTCCCGCAATGCCTGAGTTGAATGGTGCGCCAGGAATTATTGCGGCACCAGAAGCCTACGCAGACAGTTATATGATTTGGATTTGGATTGGGTCAATAGCGATTATTACCCCAGTCGGTCTTGTTGTTTTTAAGAAGTTGTTTAAGGCTGCAGAAGCTGGCACAATTGAATCAAATGAAGAGGCTCCGGCTGAAAGCTAGGCAGCTTTAGAAAAGATAGTGTCCATAATTCTCAATCATCCAATACCAAAACGGAATTGTAATAACTGAAAACATCGTAGAAAAGGTTAATATTCCACTCGAAATCTGTCTGTTTGAAGTAAGATATTCTGTGAAAAAGGGTGAAATGGCAGCAGACGGCATTGTAGCAATCAAAAGAATAATCTTTTTGGTCAAGGTATCCATTGATGGAAAGAGTGCCGCGGCAATCAACATCGCAATAATGCCAGGAACAATGCTCAATATAATTCGTGTTATAACACCGAATGCGATTACTTTTATTTTAGACTTTTCAATTTTAAGACGAAAAGAGAGCCCAACGGTGAAAAGGATAACAGGTACTGTGAGTGCTGCGATTGACTTCATGCTCTTCATAATAAAATCGGGAAGTTGAATATTTCCCGCGCTCATGCTGAGTGCAATAATAAGGACCACTATCGGAATAAGACCATTTTCCATCATCAATTGTGCCAATTTTTTCCACGGAAACCGGCTGTCAGTTTTTGAACGAATAGAGGTCATAATAAAGCCAGACAACAAAAATGCTGGCCAAAAAAGCATCGAAAAGAAGACAGAGCGAGAAAAGCCAGCATCTCCATAAAAATAGAAGGCAACGCCCCAGCCAAGATATCCGTAATTACCAACAAATGTACCAATACAAAAGCCATTGCTATCTTTTTTATCCCGAGAGACGAGTGGTGCTAACAGTATCGAAACAGTAGTGAAGAGCACTGTCATAATGATAAATGCCGTAACTGATGGAATAATTTGATGCATCAATTCAACATCTGCCTTTACTAAATTGACAAAAATGATGAATGGAACGGTTACTTTGATGACAAAACGGCGGAGTACAGGAATATCATCTTCACTGAAGACACCAATAAGATAAAAAAAGTATCCTAGTAGTATCGGAAAATTAATAGCGAAAATAAGTTTTGCAATTACCATGCGTTCTCGTATGTCACCATACGCTCCCGTATATTGTTCGCATTTAAGCAAGACGCTCAAGTTGAGCGTCTCTATCATTTTTAATGCAAATAGGGGAAAACACAATATTTTATTGTTCCGCTTGACAATAGAGTGATACACACTAAAATCTAGACGGTGGTAGTTTTTATAACCGACGGAGAGAATGGAATGAGAAAACTTACTTTATTTTTGCTACTTATGATTTTTGCAATTTCTTTTGCCTCGTGCGAGAGTGAGGATCCTGTTGGCGGGGGCGATAGCGATAGTCATACAGGTGGTGACACTGGTGATACTGGTGATTCAACCACGGATGATAACAATGATACAGCAGACTCAGCTGATGATAAGACGGGCAATGATATGTCACCAGATGATGACGCAGTAATTGTTATGGATTGTACTCCTGGTGAGACTCTCGAATGTTATAGTGGCCCAAGTGGAACACAAGATGTTGGTGCGTGTAAAGCAGGAAAAATGACCTGTATAGAAGATGGTTCTGGCTGGGGCTCTTGTAAAGACGAAGTGCTTCCACTCGCTGAGATATGTGGTGATAGCATAGATCAAGATTGTGATGGAATGGATCAGACAGAGGCAAATGCCATTGATATTGATGGTGATGGTTTTACCTATTGTGAAGGTGACTGTTGTGAACTTGGAAGTCAGTGTGTTCACCCTGAACGAGTTGGCCCCGCTTCATTTGAAGTTGCAGGCAATAACAATGATGATAACTGTAATGGTGAAGTTGATGAAGAGATTGTGTGTGATACGGGACTCAGCCAAACGCTGAGTAAGGATGATGTCCCCGGAAATGCGATTAAGTTAGCAAAGGGAATGGAGTTGTGTGATCCGTGGTTGGTAAAAGCGACCATTTCACTTACTGAAGGTCCTGCCGTTGAGAATATTGCGGATGATCAGTGCTGTGGTGATAACGGCAATTGCACACCTGGAGATCGAAAAAGTATAGATTTACCGATGTTTAATGATAA
Source organism: bacterium (assembly GCA_023145475.1). Lineage (GTDB taxonomy): Bacteria > UBP6 > UBA1177 > UBA1177 > JAGLDR01 > JAGLDR01. The sequence goes on along the minus strand of JAGLDR010000077.1, from coordinate 3,930 downwards.
GTTTCAAACATATATGGTTACTACAAAATTTGGTGACAATCTGACACCACATAAAGGCGAAGCAATTTCAATTCTTTCAACAGGACAGTGGGATGAACCAACAATGGATTTTGATTGTGCAAAAGAGGAGTCTGGCGACATGAAGACGGCGTCAGAAATTCCACATGATTGGGCAAATATGCAACACGAGTGTGAAACACCTGAAGGCGATGAGCCATCTGGAGAGTTTACCGATACCTGTGGTGGAAAATATCCAATTGGTGCCGATCCTATCATGCTTACACTTGAGGCAAAAGTACCAAACAATGCCAATGCTTTCTCTTTTAGAGTGTACTTCTTGGCAATTGAATTTCCGCAAACGATTGAATATAACGACTTTTTTGTAGCATTGCTTGACAGTACTTATAATGAGAAAAATCCTAGTGCAACAGATAAAAATCCTCGTGACAAAAATCTTGCAATGAGCGCTGATGGTTTTCCACTTGGCGTTAAAATGGCAGAAAAAGGCATCTTTCAAGTCTGCAATAACGACCCCGCCTGTATTGATAGCTTTACTAAACAACAGGCATTTGAGCCATATACGCAATACTGCCAAGGAGATGGAGAGATTGTAGGAACTGGTTTTGAAGCAAAATATGAGACTATTCCAATGCTCGGAGACAGTTGTGGTGGACACGGCGGAACTGGCTGGTTGTTACTTCAAGGTAATGTTGTTCCTGGCGAAACTATGAAACTTCGTATTGCAGCGTGGGAGCAAGGTAGCGTTGAATATGGACAGGATCACTCATACGATACAACAGTTCTTCTTGATGATTTTGAATGGCACGAGTTGCCACTTGATCCTGGAATGGGTGGAAGATAACATGAAAAGACTTACCCTGCTTACATTACTTATCTTTTTTGCACTCTCTCTTATCTCGTGTGGAGAAGAAGAAGAGCTTCAAGGCTCTAACGACAACGACACACCCTCAGCTGGAGATACAGGTGATTCTGGAGTTGATGACGCAAGTGACACAGGCGATTTAACTGATGGTGATGTAACGACAGATGAGGTGATTAATGATATGTCTCCCGATGATGATGCAGTCATTATTATGGAGTGTACGCCAGGCGATACCAATGAGTGTTATTCAGGTCCAACTGGAACCAAAGATGTTGGAGCATGTAAAGCAGGAGCAATGACTTGTATTGAAGATGGTTCTGGCTGGGGTGCTTGTAAAGGTGAGGTGCTTCCGATAGCAGAAATATGTGGTGACACTATCGATCAAGATTGTGATGGTGTTGATCAAACAGAGGCAAACGCCATTGATATTGATGGTGACGGTTTCACCTACTGTGAAGGTGACTGCTGTGAACTTGGAAGCCAGTGTGTTAACCCAGAGCGAGTCGGTCCCGCATCATTTGAAGTGCCAAATAATAATAATGATGATAACTGTAACGGTGAAGTTGATGAGCAGGTTGTCTGTGATACAGGTCTTAGTAAGACACTGAATAAAGATGATGTCCCCGGAAATGCAATCAAGTTGGCAAAAGGGATGGAGCTGTGTGCCCCATGGCTTGAAAGTGCCGAGATTTCACTGACTGGTGCTCCTGCAGAAGAGCAAATTGATGATGGTTGCTGTGAAGAGACATGCTCGCCAACAGCTCGTATGAGCCTCCCACTTCCAATGTTTGATGATAACTATCAAACATATATGGTTACCTCTCAATTTGGTGCGCAATTAGTGCCATTTCAAGGTGACGCACTCTCTATCCTTTCAACAGGACAGTGGGATAAACCAACGATGTCCGCTGTCTGTGCAGATATAGAATCAGGTGATATGAAAACTGCATCACCTATCCCTGAAGATTGGGCAAATATGCAGTATGAATGTACGGAGCCAGGTGGCGATCTCTGCCCATTAGGCACGCCTACACCTCCAGGATCTTACACCAATACTTGTAGTGGAACACCGCCACTTGGTGCTGACCCAATTATGCTCACTATCAACGCAAAAGTACCAAACAATGCAAACGCATTCTCTTTTAAGGTCTTCTTTCTTGCAATCGAATATCCTCAAACAGTCTGTCAGGGATACAATGATTTCTTTGTTGCTTTAATCGATAGTACCTATAACGCTGAGAATCCTGGTTCAGAATTTATGAATCCTGTTGATAAGAATCTTGCAATGGATGAAAACAAAAATCCACTTGGCGTTAATATGGCTCCCGTTAAGGGTGACAAAGGCGGCATTTTCACCGTCTGTAGCACCGCTCCTGAATGCAACTCAATGCCAGGAATGGGCACCAACCCTTACGGCGTCTGCCAAGGCGATCAGATTCTTGAAGGGACTGGATATGAAGCTGTTAGTCAATTTGGAATTGGCTGCATAGGACACGGTGGAACCGGCTGGTTGACACTGCAAGGGAATGTTGTTCCTGGTGAAACTATGAAACTTCGTATCGCTCTGTGGGAACAAGGAAAAGTTGCCTACGGAAGAGATCACTCGTACGACACAACTGTTCTTCTTGATAACTTCGAATGGCATGAAACACCATTGAAGCCAGGAATGGGCGGAAGATAACTTTCTTCCTGTATAATAATAATAAGAATAAGATCAATACACCGTATGATGCGGCAATTAGGCTCTATCCGACAGAGAGTGGAATTAAAGCGGTGCATTTGAACAAAATGGTAGATAACAGACTTGTCTCTTTTGATATTATTGATGCTTCAGTGGTTGAAACAACCATTGAGACAGATGTGCTTTATGAAGTTCTTGAGGTGAAAACAGAGTATTGTATTGTTGATGAGCAGAGTCAAGTAATTCCAGGGGTTTCAATAAACGGAAATTGTGAGCCACTTGTGAATTATAATAACCAAACGGTGAGTTATTTTGATTATAAATTCACCCTCGCAGGAAAAGAAAATAGACTTTTCATTGGTGGACTTACGGGAATCAGGACAGCCGTAATACAAGAAGATGGAAGTTTGGAGAACGATCACTTTACATGGGTTGGTCACAGAGTGAACAATATCCAAATCTCAGCAGACAAACTCTACGCTGCGTCAAGCGATAAAATTCGTATCTACACCATAAATGGAGGTGAGTTGACTCGCATTGGTTCAATTGGTGCAGACAATCCACGGAATATCAGAATATCCGATGGAAAACTGTTTGTTGCAGATGGAAGACAGATTTCAATATGGAATCTCAGCGGAGACACTTCTGTTCTTGAGCGAGAAATTGAAACCAGTTATAAGGTGAAAGACCTTGAAATTATAGATAAAAAACTATTTATATATGAAGAGGAAACATATTGGTACTGGTTCTGGTTGCGTAAACGGACAAAATTTGAGATAATAGAGTTCGGAACAGAAGCGGGAGATGAGACAGTGGTCTACACCAACGGCGTGAGTTGTAAAGATAGTGAGATGATGCAGGATGACAATTTTGTCTATCTTGGTTGTCAAGACAGCAACTATAAAATAAACCTTGAAGCTCCTTTTGTTGGTGAAGCCATAAATGGAGAGAAACGATACTTTAGAGATAATTACTCTTATGAGAGTAGAGTGTATCAGACCTTTTCTGGTGCAGTACATATTTCTGAGTAAATTTATTATATCCCCAAGTCTCCCTCTTTGGTAAAGAGGGAGATTTAGAGGGAGTTTGTGAGGTTACTAAAATGCGTAACATATTAGATTTATTAATTTCTCCTTTCGTTGATCGGCAAAAGGTAAAGCAAGGAAGCATGCCCCCTTGTCAAATGTTTGTTGCTGCCTTTTGGGCGACCACAGTGGGTCGCCCCTACAAAACATCGCTATTAATAATTTTATCTTTGTTCTTTTTTTCCTGCTCGTCATGCAATTCCGCCTCCCCAACAGATGCAGATATTCTCACGGATGAAGATCTGATTATTGATACGGACTCCCCACTCTCAACTGATCGT
>JAGLDR010000076.1 GCA_023145475.1 bacterium | reverse complement strand
CCTATGCCTCTTGACAGTGATGAAGATGGAAAGCCTAACTTTTTAGATGCCGATTCTGATAATGATGGACTTGTTGATGGTAAGGAGCTTGACGCAGGAACAGACCCTTTTAACCCAGATAGTGATGGTGATGGCACAGATGATTTTACCGAGGTTACCTTTGGCAGTGATCCATTAGACCCCGCAAGCAATATTCCTGAAGGCTCTTTTTATATCACTCTGCCTTGTGTTGAAGATGCAATTGTAAAGCCATTGACTTTTTCTACAAATATATCACGCGTTGATATTCTTATTTTAGTTGATCTATCCGGATCAATGGGTGATGAACATACCAATTTGAAAAATGGCATTAAAACTACGATTATCGACGGAGTAAAGGCTGCAATTCCCGATACATCATTTGGGTTGTTAAAGTTTGGAACACTGGAAAGCCATCCATACGAAATGACGCAAATTGTAACAATGGATGACGCCGTGGTGAAAACTGCTGTTGATAGCATCTCTACCTGTGGCGGCTCTTTAGAATACCACGAATTTGCTCTTTACGCAGCCGTTACCACCGACCCACTTCGTGAAAGATTAGAGTATTCAGATGGTTTCTTTGGACATGATGATACGACACTAGACTTGCCAGCGGCAACCTGTCCTGCGGGTTCAATTGGCACCATTGGGCGAGCCTGTTTTAGAGAGAGGGCACTTCCCATCCTAATTATGGCTTCAGATGAAAGTTTTGATCATGCCTGGGATTGGAAAGAGGGCACTGAGAAACGTGCTGCGCAAGTGGTTCCAGCAATGAATGCTATAAATGCAAAATTTATCGGGATTGATAGTGGAAACTCACTGGGTAATTTTAATGAGATATCCGTTGGGACCGGCAGTGTTGACTCTGTCTCTGGTAACCCATTTAACTATGAAATAAACTCCAATGGAAGTGGCTTTTCTGATGAAATTGTGAAGGCCGTTATTGAGCTGACAAAAGGTATTCAAGTTGATGTTACCACCGATAGAGTTCACGAAGATAATGTCTATGGTGTAGCCGATACAACAAAGTTTATCCAATCAATTTCGCCAGATGGATTTCCTGCACTTCAACCAGGTGTTGAAGTTATATTTGATGTAACATTCCGTAATTGGGATGAAGTAACAGGAGCATGCGTTTATAAAAACGAATCTTTTGAAACAGCACTTTTTGTTGCAACAATTGATGTTTTAGGTGACGGCGCTTTGCTCGATACGAGACAAGTGTTTATTAAAGTTCCAGGGAAAGATAGTAGTTCAGGGAATGAATGATGAGTGTTGATAATTTTACTAGGGGGAAAACGATGAAGAAAAGTATGCTGGCTATTTTAGTTGCCTTGCTGTTTGTTTTATCTGCGTGTGATGGCGATGAACCAAATAATAACACTGGCGACACGGGCGATAGTGCCAATACGGCAGACACGGCAGACACGGCAGACACCGCAGACAGTGGTGATACGATGGATACTGGAGACACGATGGATACTGGAAATAGTGCCAATAGTGCCGATTCAGCAAATAGTGCCGATTCTGCTGATACAGCAGATAGTGCCGATACAGCTGATACGAGTGATACTGCTCCAGAGATTGATCCTGAAGCTGATGATGATGATGATGGGATAAAAAATGGTGTTGAAGCTCCCAAAGGAGTTCCACTTGATACAGATGAAGATGGTACCCCTGACTATAAAGATACCGATAGTGACGGTGATGGCATTCCTGATTCTGTTGAGGGTGTTGTTGATACCGATGGTGATGGAACACCGAATTATCGTGATACCGATTCAGATAATGACAACATTCCTGATGAAACTGAAGCTGGCGAAACTCCAGCAGAGCCAGCTGACTTTGACGACGATGGTACACCAAACTATCTAGATGACGATTCTGATAATGATGGTATTAGAGATTTGTATGATGGCATTACCGATCCCGATAAAGATGGATTTGAAGCGTATATTGATACTGATGCCGATGGTGATACGATTTCAGATCACGATGAAAATGGTGATGCTGAGCCACCACTTGATAGCGATGACGATAAGGTTCCCGATTTCCTTGATGCAGATTCAGATAACGATGGTCTGAGCGATGCAAAAGAGGCAACTTTAGGTACAAATCCAAAATTGGCAGATACTGACGGCGACGGTATTGACGATAATACAGAAATAGCTTTTGGTAGTGATCCAACTGATGCAGGAAGTGGAATCCCTGAAGATACATTTTATGTTGTACTTCCTTACCACCTCACCGATACAGTTGTTAAATCACTTGAGTTTAAGCTTGCTATTAGCCAAGTTGATGTCTTCTTTATAATGGATATGTCTGGTTCAATGAGTGATGAATTGGCAAATCTTAAGGCGGGAATTATCAACACTATTCTTCCAGGAATTAACGCAAAAGTGGATGATGTTGCGATGGGTCTTGCTACTTTTGGTCTAGAAAGTGATGCCTATATTGTTGATCAACAAATTACAAAAGATAATACTGCACTGACAGCAGCCTTTAACAGTTTAGGTGCTGGTGGATCTGATGAATATCATGCAGAAGCGCTCTATCAAGCATCAACTGGTGCTGGTGGCACACTCTCTGGTGGTGGCGGTGGTTGTGGTGGTACAAGTGACTATACAATTCCCGCTCAGCCTGCAGGATGGAGAGCAGGGTCGTTACCTATTTTTATTATGATAACTGATGAAGATGGTGGTTTTGGTACTATTCCTTCTGGTGGAAAAACTTTGACTGAAGCAATTGCCGCTATGAATGCAATTAACGCAAAGTTTATCGGTGTTGATAGTGCTGGTGTTGCAATGGATAACTATGCAACGGTTTCAACACAGACAAAATCATTAGATTCAGTTGGAAATCCATTTAACTTCCAAATTCCTGGTGATGGTTCCGGTATGTCCTCTGCTATTGTTGATGCTGTTGTTGACCTTGCTGGTGATTTGCAAATTGATGTACTTGCTACCGCAACAAAACATATAGACAACCTCTTTGGTGTCGCTGATACAACAACATTCCTTGAGTCAATTATTCCTGATGCAAGTAGTGCTGTAGCGCCAACAATTGTTGTTGGGAACACATTCGAACATGTGAAACCAGGACTTACACTCATATTTGATGTAACCTTCAAAAATGATTTCTATGAAAATACCACAACTGAATCTCAGCTTTTTCAAGCAAAAATTGATGTTGTTGGTGCGGGAACCGTTCTTGATACCCGCGATGTTTATATTCTCGTTCCTGGAAAAGATGTAGGCGGCGGCGGAAGCTGATTGCTACACAATCCCCTCTTTTTTCTTTATAATGGTTGATGTTTTTCCAAATATTCCTTATAATTACATATTAATAGTGTAGAAATCGGAAAAAACAGACCTTCCGGTAACTAAACTGTAGAGAGTGTTTGTTAAGGGAGGATACTTATGAGAACTATTTTATTTACTATTGTGGCCACGATGCTTCTTTTTGTTTCGTGTGGCGAAGAGGGAAAGGCAGTTGGTAATACCGCTGATAGTGGCAACACCGCTGACACTGCAAATACAGGCGATAGTGCTGACAGTTCAGATAGTGGTGATTCAGGCGATACTCTGGATATCGGAGACACAACCGATACCGCAGATAGCTCGGACACAGCTGATACATCCGATAGCGGCAATAGTGCCGATTCTGCTGATTCTGCTGATTCTGCTGATACGAGTGATACCGTTTCTGAGATTGATCCCGAAGCTGATGAAGATGGCGATGGGATAAAAAATGGTGTTGAAGCACCCAATGGTGTCCCTGTTGACACTGATGAAGATGGAACTCCTGACTATCAAGACAGTGATAGTGACGGTGATGGTATTCCCGATTCTGTTGAAGGTGTTGAAGATACCGATGGCGATGGTGCAGTCAACTACCGAGATACCGATTCAGATAATGACAACATCTCTGATGGTATAGAGGCGGGGAGTGATCCTGAATCACCTGTTGATTCTGATGGCGATGGCGTTGCTGATTATATGGATAGTGACTCTGATGGCGATGGAATCTCTGATTTATATGAAGGATTGAAAGATACTGATAAAGATGGTCTGCCGAATTTTTTAGATACCGATTCTGATGGCGATACAATGCTTGATAGTGAGGAGAGTGGTGGATCAGAGCCTCCTATTGACAGTGATGATGATAAAATTCCTGATTTTCTCGATTTTGACTCTGATAATGATGGTTTGACGGACTCTTACGAAGCATCGATTGGCAGTAATGCAAAAGAGTCTGATACTGATGGTGATGGTTTTGATGATAATGTTGAGAATGCATACGGTGAGCAGATCGATCCAGATCATACTGGTGCTGAATATGTGCTTGATCCAGCTCTTGGTATTCCGGCAGATGTTTTTTATGTTGTCTTGCCATACGAAGAGCCAGAGACCGATAAGCCGCTTGATTTTACCACCGATATTCAATTTGCAGATATTCTTATTCTTGTCGATCTTTCTGGCACAATGGATGGAGAGCTTGGAAATCTTAAAAGTGGTATAAACAACACTATTATTTCAGGAATTAACAGTGAAATTCCAAGTGCAGCCTTTGGCCTTGTTGGATTTGGAACATGGCAAGACGCTCCTTATGCTTTGACGCCAATAACAACAGATGCTGCCGTTGTAACCGCTGCAGTTAATGCACTCTCTTTGAAGGGTGGCCGATATGAACCTCACGAAGAGGCACTCTATCAATCAGCAACAGGTGAAGGATTTAACTCAAGAATTGAGTACGAAGATTGTGATGAGTGGGGAAGTTGTGATTGGAAAACATTGGTAAGTCCTTCTATTCCGGCAGCTACTTGTTCAGGAGACACAATTGGTGGAGCATGTTTTAGACAAGACTCACTCCCAATATATATTATGATTACTGATGAGGCATTTGCTGGATACGGCTTTCAAGGCGAAAGTGGTGTTCGATGGGCATCAGGGTCAACTCCCGGTCATACAAGAGCACAGGCGATTGCAGCAATGAATGCTATTAATGCTAAATTCATCGGAATCAAGTCAATCTCAGACCAGACTGATCCAACAGCCGATTACAATGCTGTCTCTGAAGGAACAGACTCCAAAAGAGCTGATGGCTCCTATTACTATTATACTATCGCCGCAAATGGAACGGGACTTTCTACACAGGTTGTTGATGCAGTTAGTGATTTAGTTCACAATATTTTGATGGATGTAAATACTGTTACAGAGTCAATTGACAATCTTCACGGAGTTGATACCACTCAATTTATCAATGCGGTTATTCCAAATTCGACTGAGCCTATTGAGGCCTACACCTCAAAAGACACTACAACATTTTACGGTGTTACACCTGGCACAACGGTTCTTTTTGATGTTACATTCCAAAACAACATCTATGAGCCTGAAACGACAGAGGCAACACTTTTTAGAGCTCAGATAAATGTTCGTGGTCAAGGTACTGTTCTCAGTACGCGCGAAGTGTTGATTATCGTTCCTGGTAAAAAAGTTGGGACTGGCGGAAGTTAAATTTTCTTTGACACAATTGAGTTGTTACTCTATGCTATCATAATCTTTATCAAGGAGGAGAGATATGAGAAGGTTCTTTCTTATAGTTATCTTAATTAGTATGCTGTTTTTGCTGTTTTCGTGTGGAGAAGAGTCCCTTGAAGCAGACAATGTCGGAGACAGTGATTATTATATAACAAGCGACAATGGTGATAGTGGCTCTCAAGCAGATGATAACGGTGACACGAGCGATAGTAGCGATGATAGTGGCAATACTGTGTCAGATCAATCTGCTGGTGATTCAGCTCCGGATAAAGACGCAACGATTGGTATGGAGTGTACTCCTGGTAATACATTAGAGTGCTACTCCGGTCCAAGTAACACACAGGGTGTCGGGGCGTGTCAAGCAGGAACAATGACCTGCATTGATGATGGCAGTGGATGGGGAGCCTGTAAAAATGAAGTTCTCCCACAAGCTGAAATCTGTTCTGATGGAGAGGATCAAGATTGCGATGGAATTGATCAAACCCCTGGAAATGCCATTGATTTTGATGGTGATGGTTTTACCTATTGTGAGGGAGACTGCTGTGAGCTTGGAAGTCAATGTATCCATCCGGAACTGGTTAATCCTCGCTCATTTGAAATTGAGGGAAACAATGTTGATGATAACTGTAACGGTGAAATAGATGAAGTCGCAGCAACATGTGACAATGGAACACCGCATCTAGATGCCGCAATGAATCTTGGACAATCAATGGATTTGTGTCCCGCAGGCGAAAATGGGTTTGGCATCGTGAGTGCTGAACTACTTTTTGCAAACGGCACCGCAATCGATAATGACGGCAAATCACTCGCACCTGTTTCATACTCAACATTCACCGGACTTGGCACACTTATCAGGCCTCATAATGGTGCCAGTATGGCAGCCATTTCAAGTGGTGTTACCGTTAATCCATTTAAAGACACCGAGGCTGAACTTGGAAATGATACAGCCTCCGCTTCACCTGCTGATTGGTACAGCGCAAATGGAAACAAATATCCAACATCTCCATCATGTGGATTTGGTACAGAAAGTAATGATCCAGCGAATGATTCTGTTATGTTAAAACTGAAAATACGAGCGCCTCTAAATGCGGAATCATTTAGTTTCCAAATCTATTTTCTCTCCATTGAGTTTCCTGATTATGTCTGTTCTACATACAATGATTTCTTTCTCTCCCTTATTGATTCATCTTTTACGAGTGCAGATCCACTCCTCCAAAACCCAGCAGATAAAAACCTCGCAATGGATGCAATGAAGAATCCTGTTGGCGTGAATCTTGCAAAAAACGGTCTTTTTACCGTTTGTGAAAAATCTTGGCTCAAGCCTGATATCACCGCAGCCTGTCTTGGTGGTGCAGAATTGCAAGGAACAGGATTTGAAGGACACGGCGCAACCGGATGGCTTGTTACAAGAGGAAATGTTGTTGGTGGCGAAGAATTTGAATTGAGATTAGTTACCTGGGACAGTGGTGATCATGTTCTTGACTCTATGGTCCTACTTGACAACTTCACCTGGTACGCAGCGACTCAAACACCGGGAACAGGACGATAAGGTCTTTAGCAATCAACAAGAGAGAGTGAATATCCAAGACCACTGACGGTATCAATATGAAAACAGGTCTCTTTAAGTTTTTTTCTCAGTTGGTATATGGTGTTGTCTACCGTGCGTGAATCTAAAAAGATTTTCTCCCCTTTTATATTTTTAAGAATATTCTCGCGAGTAAGCGTTTTTGTCTTATTCATAATCAAAAGCATGAAAACTTGGAATTGAGATTTTGTAAATGTAAATTTCTCATTTCCATAGGAGAGCGAGCGTTTTCCTGTATCGATGATAGAGCTTCCAACATAAATTTGTTCTGAAGTGGTTGAATAAAAATCTACATTTCTACTGCGTTCTCTTCTGATTACCGATGTTACAACACCTGAAAGAAGAGGGAGGTCATAGGGTATAGAAACAACAGCATCAGCGTACTCTTCAAGTGCATTGCAGAGCAAAGCGTTGTCCTCTCTTCCACCTGTTAAAATAATGCCAACCTCAGAAGGAAGGTTTTTTTCATAAATTGAAGAGGCGACATGAAGAGCATTAAAGTGTGAAAGATTTGAAAAACTGATGATGCACGCGTGGTGTCGCTTCCACATTAATGTTGCAATAATACTGCTCGCCTCAGAAATGCAATCAACCGTAAATCCTGATTGTTTCAGGATTCCCTTCAAAATACGGCTCTCTTTAGGAGAGTCATTGCAGATTAGAATTCTTTTTTCTTCGTCCATCTTCTCGCTCCTTTTTTATTTACAAAACATTCCACACAACAATAATAGCGATAAAAGTTATGTTGTGAAGGAAATTTTTAAAAAACGACAAAAAAATGACATTTAATGAAATAGTTCTCTACTCTTATTTTCTGAACTATGTGTGTTGTTTATTCTTGTGTTGTTATAAGCTGTTGTATTCTGGTGGGTTCTCATGCAATTCTGCTTCTAGAAGTGCACTTGCTGGGATGTTTAATGCGCGAGCTATTTTATCAATAATATCAATAGTTATCTTTCGTTTTCCATTCTCAATATCAGACACATATCCCCGGTCTATTCCAGCGACCTCGCCAAGCTTATTCTGTGTCATATCACGCAGGTGGCGGTAATGGAGCACGCGCCTTCCTACAGCATCTCGAATATCCATGACAAGACGGTAGCAAAAAGAAATATTCAAGTCTGTAGACAAGTGTCGATAAAAAATAGTAGTTTTGTTTTTATAGGGGAAACCTGTGTTATTTTAGATTATTAGAGAGCTGCAACCACTGCTTGGTGCGGTATGATTTGTCTCATCGGGAATAGGATCATCTTCCATACTTGTTGCAGTATCACTATCTTCATCTGGAGTTTCTATCTCAGCGGTATAAAATGCGACAGAAAGATTCTGAACAACTCCTGCACCAGCACTATTGATAAATTGCAGATAGTAGGTGCCGGGTGCGATGTTTTCTATATTCCACACACCTTTTCCATCAGATGAAATCCCATCTTTATCAACAGTTGCTGCTTTATCTTTTGTCAGATGGTACTCAACTGGTTTCTCTGCTCGGTAATAGAGTTTTAACACGGGATCACTTCCACCACCAACGAGTCCACCACCGCCAGCCGCAGCGACTCCGGAAAGTTTTATACTGTTGCTTCCTTCAGGCAGAGTAACAAGGAGTTGCAGATATGATGTTCCAATTTCAATCTCTTTTTCATCTTCTTCGATTGTGAGTCCACCCGAGCCACCCGTTACATCGCCAATGCCTCCTGATGATGCTCCTTGAGCAACATAAAAAGCTTTGATTGGCTTTTCTGCCGTAAGTTTTCGTGAACGAATATCAGTAAAAAATCCTCTCTCCGTTATCAAAGTTACCACATCTTTTGCAATATCTTTATAGAGTGTGTCATCTTCAATAACTGTTTGCAGTGTTGTGCCCCACTGTTTGTAGGTTCCCTCTGCTGTTCCGAGTGAATAGAGCACTTTCAACAGTAGTTCTGCGAATGTTTTTTGGTGCTCGGCGAGATTTTCGCCCCCAATTTTTTTATCTTTTATCCACTGAAATATTGTCCAATTTACGGCTAACATTGGTTGTCCGTCCCAGTGAACTTCACCGTTAAGGTCTTCAAATACGGTGTAACTGTTTTTTGCGTGACGCATACAATAAAAATCACCATCCCGATCCATCTCAATTGTTCCGCCACCCGAAACAACCATATCTACAATACCTTTTGATGCGTATTCGCCAGTACAGGGGTCATTGGTAAGCATCATAGAAAATGAATCTGCAAGACCTTCATGAAGTGAGCCAGGCTCGTTATTAAATCCATATTTATCAACAAATCCGTTTGAGTCTAGCCCTGTTGTATGGATAATTGCGTGTCCAAATTCGTGATATACCACATCTCCATCTAAACCAAAATCAGCCTTTGTGCCTTGCCCGAAAACAAGAAGATTGCCAGAAATACCTGAAGTTGAAAGAAGTGCGCTAAGCGTTGGATCCTCAGGAGAATAAAAAGCGTTATCCATTGGAGTTAATTGTGCAGTCCCATTCATTATTTTTGCTTGATCCATCTCTGGCATTTGGAAGTTAGCAATCAAATTCAGTGGCTTATCTTCAGTATTGTTGTTGAGATATTCAAATTCACTGCTTATGTTTCGCAAGAAATCATAGACTTTTGCTGTATGATAGTACATTGAAACTTCTGCGCATCTATCAATATCTTTTTCATTCATCTTCTCTCGGTTGTAGGTCATGCCATCATGACAATCGTTGTAAACAAATGAGTTGTTATCAACCTTGTTAGCCAACTGTTTTGGAGAGCAAATGGGTAACATTACGGCCATTGAAATGCCCACTAATGGGCCGATATCCACCTTTTCACCATTATCTGGACAGTTGTAGGCCTTTATTTTTCTAATATCATTATCATCTATGACGGCGGTTAAAAATCCTTGTTCACTCGAGTCGAGCGCAGCATCATCAATCAGAGAGACCCATGGTAATGCAACGGAAATTCTATCAGCCGTCCGTTCAGGATTAAATTGGTACATCAATGCCATATCTGTTGGTGCATCAATCTCATCAGGCACCTCAGTTATATCCGAATCAGTTACCTCGTCATCTATGGTAGTGGTATCCTCATCAGCAAAAAAGATGAGATTTCCACGATAGAGATGTCGTCCACTTTGTGCGTGAATGATATGGAATCGTCGATCAAATGGAGCGATAGGTGTGAATGAGACTCGATAGACAGGAGTCCACTCGCCAGCGACTTTCATAATCATTAACGATGATATATGCCGTGTTGGGAGCGTTGTCAGATGTCGCTGTTTCATTGCCGTTTGAACCGCTTGCGATGATGAGATAATATGCGAAACATCAAATTGCATATTTTCAAGTCCATTGTCAATGCGGACAATATGGCCCTTCTGCACGGTAACTGTTGTCCAGATGCCATTGATGGGGATTCCCTTGTATTTATAGTCATAGCGAATGATATTTGTGTCGCCAATTACGATATCTTTGGTGAGATTTGCTTTGATAAAGGGTGAATCAAAGAAGGTTTTCAAAAAGTGTCGCTCTATAAATTGAGTTACAGCGCCACTGTTTGCAACAGTAATGTGTAGGTGGGTAATAGAGCGGACATTTTCACTTTCTTTCACAATATTGGTGTGTGAAAAGAGTGAGGTGCTGGCGCTTAACTGTATAAACAGAAGCAGGAACAAAAGAGCAGTTAATTTCTTCATTTTATCTCCTATAAAGAGTTTGTCAGTCAAAATATTGTAATAACAAGTTGCTATATGTCAAGGCAATAAAAACTGTTTTAGGATAAAATGAGAGAGTTTGTGATAACTATGAGAGGTAATATGAACAATTAGTTAGCAGTGTAACCACTTGCTTTGTAAATATAGTGACTTCCAAGAAGGTAAGCTTGGCCAGTGCTGTTAACAACAGTTGGTCCATCAATATAGGTGTATAGAGAGTTTGGTTGATCAACGAAATCAGCACCATTGATAGAGATACGAGCCGCCGCTGAAACAACAACTTTTCCATTATAATTTGTTCTGTTAAGTTGAAGTACAAACATTTGAGGAAGTCCAGATGAGTTTCTGTTTGGCAACTCAGTTGCAGCTTGTCCTGAATCAAGAGCAGGTCCACAATTGACAGCTGCCAATTTTGTCTCATAAATAGATGGAATCTGCGCCATTGTTGGGAATGCACATGAGAGAGGAGATGTATTTCTGTTAATCATCCAATCTTTACCAACTTTATAAATTGAGTAGAGACTCTGAGATGTTGTCGTCGAGTTTTTATCTTCTGCAAAGAGAACACCACCAACGACAGATGCTGCAAATGCTCTTGTCTCAGCTGTTGTCTCTGTTGCTGCAGTTACCCATGTAATGCCAGCTGATGCTTGATATGCCAATCTTTTTGGTACATCAAACTCTGAGGCAGGGACAAGCTTGATTGGAGTCGAGCCCGCGTCTGTCAGCAGTTCTGCAAATGCTTCGCCAGTAACATAGTCACCAATAGCAATCGATGCATCTTTGGTTAGACCACCTACTATGAGAAAACGAGGGTGAAAACCATTGTCATCTTCATAACTCAAATCTGCAACAGAGTGGTAACAACGAGCAGTGTTCATTTTTGTGAATACACCAACCTTGCCTGTTTTTGCATCAACTTTTAAAACATCGCCAAATGCTTTTGCTGCATCACAGCCACCAAAGATATAGACAGAGCCATCGGCACTCTGCAAAGATCTTGTTCCTGTGCGTCCTGCGATATTATTAATGGAGATGTATTTATCAGCTTCAGGATCGTAAGAGTAGACACTGCTAGAGTAGTTGGCCGCAGATGTCTTACCAAATGCAATTATAACTTTTCCACTCTCTGAGCCATCACGCAGTGTTGCCATTGAGTGATCCCACAGCGGAGTAGGAAGAGACTTAGAGCCATTCTTAGAGAGAGATGATGGGTTGAAGAGTATTGTGTTCTGAAGAACAGTATCAGTATCAACACTGTATCCACCAGTCATAAAAACACGACCATCTTGAAGAGCAGCAGCGCCAACGCCTTTTGAGCCAAGACTTTCAACATATGTTGAAATTGAGCCTTCATCTTTTCCATCTGTTGTAACTCGTGCAAAATCTGCAACATTACTGAGGAAGATAGAGATGCTTTTGTTTTTCGCCGAATCATATACAACGCCTTCTACGCCACCAGCCATCTTGATTTTCTGGTTTTTGTTAGTAACAACTACAAAAAACTTATAGTAGCTACCCGTTGTCAATGTACGAATATAGGGAAATTTTCCGCCCCACATACTTTTGTCAGTCACTGTAATAACTTCTTGCTGTACATAAAGATAGTCATCAGAAGGAAAAGCCTTTCTGTAGACAGAGATAGTTATTTTATCTTCAGGGACAAAACATTGGTCATAAGTATAATCTTCTAAAACATCGCCACCTTCAGTCAAGGTATCACATCCTCGACCAAGAGACATAGGGAGTTTTAAGTTGATTTTCAGGTCACCAGTATTCCCGTCACTGCATGCTGAAAAAAGCATTGCAGCTAACAGCAAGATAAATACCATTGATATCTTCAAGAGTTTCATTAACATTCTCCTTCTTGGTTTATTTGCCAGCTTGAGGGTTTCCAAATTTAATAACATTTCCTTCAGGAGCGTCTTTTTTCGTGAGAAAATAGAGACCTGTACCAAGTCCGGCTAAGACAACCACAGATACTGTGGTGATAAACCATGTAGACTTGTAAAATGGTTTCCTTTTAATTTCAGCCATAGACTCTTCTTGTCCATCGCCTTTTTTTGCCTTGTCTGCACCTTCAAAATAAAAACTTTCCCCTACCTTTAGGTTGATACCTGTTTGCTGTTGTGCTTGCACCGGAAGTGCAAAAACAACGAGCAGAGAAAAAACTAGAAATACCGTAAATCCTTTCATTCTTGCCACCTGTATGTTCGTTCGACAATCCACCAAAAATAAACGCACCGGATACATACCACACTTGGAAAAATTCGTCAACATTTTTTATGATGAAAAATAAGAGGGTTTTAAGCGTTTTCTACAGTCTGCTTTACAAGCGAGCGAATTGCCATTGCCAATGAGTCCATTTGCAACGGTTTGTTATTAAGATAGACTTCATTTTTATAGAGGTCCATAAAATCTAAAGGAGGCGGAGCATCGTCGATAATAATATCTTCAAGATCTTCTTTCGTGACTGTTTTTGTTACCAGTTCACCAGAGAGCAGAAGACGCGCTATCTCTTGATGTTGAGATCTAATATAAGGTGCAGCGGCCTCTTCATTGACTGACTGCTCCTCTGTTAACTCTGTCTTTGTTGAGTGATAAATCTCTCCGCCGAGATAGACAAGCGTCGAAATATTGTGATGACCTTTAACAGTATTTACTTCTGTTTGAAGGTGATATACTTTGCCTCTGTGGCGAATGTTTGAATTAAAACCTGGAAATACAGGCATAACTAGTCCTGAGAGCGGATATAACGGTTGATACGGCGTCTTTTAAAGCGCGGTCTTTTTGCTTTTTCATCAACTTTCTTCAGTCCAATTTTGCCAGCGGCAATTTCACGAAGTGCAAGGACAACTTCTTTGTTGCCTTTGACATTAGATATAAGGGGATCACTCCCATCAAGCAGTTGTCGAGCTCGTTTTGATGCCAAAACAATAAGCTCCATTCTGTTTGAGATGTTCTCGAGACAATCTTCTACGGTAACTCTGGCCATGAAACACTCCTCTCATTCGTCAAAAAACCAAAGGGAGTATATGCAAGAATGCTATCAATGCAAACAATTTATAAATTGAGAAGCGCAGCGCCCATTGCGCCCATCAGCGCGGAGCGGTCATCAACAGCAATTGGCGTGGATAACAGCTGTGAAAGGTGGTAGACAACTGGTTTGATTGATGCTACGCCGCCTGACATGAAAAATGGTCCACTTCCATGCAGCTTTTGTGTCATGAAAAAGACATTTTGCGCCACCATCTGCGCCACAGATGACGCAATAATTGAGACATCGGTATTGTGCGCAAGCAGTGAGACTACCTCTGATTCGGCAAAAACGGTGCAGGTCGCGTTGATACGAACGGGAGCCAATCTGTCTGCCTGAAGTTCTGATAATTCGTCTAAACTCCAGCCTAATCTGTCTGCCATTACTTCTAAAAAACGGCCGGTTCCTGCTGCGCATCGATCATTCATCAAAAAATCTTTTATCCTGCCAGAACCATCAACGGTGATAACTTTGCTATCCTGCCCACCGACATCAACTATCGTTTTAGTTTCAGGATAGAAATGAGAAACTCCCACAAAATGGCAGGTAATTTCTGTGGCTGTTTTATCAACGATATCTTCTAGTGCAACGCGGCCATATCCTGTGGCAACGGTTGAGACTATTCTATCTTGTAGTGCTGAATTGACGCCGCTTAAAAGTGCCGCATATGTTCGTGCTGTGCCACCAGTTGAAGGGAGCAGGGCAGAGTGAATAATCTTTTTTTCTCTATCAATAATGACGATTTTGCCAGTGCGACTCCCGATATCTATTCCAGCAAAGAGGGAGTTCATGAATCCTCTTTTCTCAATATCTTTTTCGCTTTCTGCCACAACTCTTCCATCTCCTCAAGTGATATATCACCATCAATAAGTGCAGAATTGAGCTGTTCCATAACTTCAAATCGTTGTCGAAAGCGGAGTGCAGCCTTTTTAAGCGCCTTTTCAGAATCAACATCAAGTTTTCTTGCAAGGTTGACCACTGCAAAAATGGCATCTCCTGCCTCTGACTCTATCCGCTCTTTGTCGCCTGTTGCTACTGCCTCTTTTAGTTCATCAATCTCTTCATACACTTTTGGCAGGCAATCTTCCCATGTTTTCCAATCAAATCCGATAGAGGCAGCGCGAGATGAGTATCTCTGTGCGAGATTAACTGCAGGCATAGCCGTTGGAATGCCATCAAGCAGATATCTTTTGCTCTCTTTTGTCTTTTTAATTTTATTCCAATTGAGAAGGACTTCGTCTGCATCTTTTGCTGTTTCGTCTCCAAATACATGCGGATGTCGTTCAACTAACTTATTAGAGATAGCTGCTGCAACATCATCAAGGGTGAAAAGTTTGGATTCTGATGCGATTTGAGAGACAAAAACGACCTGCAACAACAAATCGCCCAACTCTTTTACTAACTCCTGAACAGAATCGGCACTCTCTGCATCAAAGTTGTCTAATGCCTCGACTGTTTCAAATGCCTCTTCAATAATATAAGGGCGCAGGGAGGTTATTGTCTGTTTTTTATCCCATGGACAACCATCTGGCTCTCTTAATTGGTGCATAATGGTGATGAGTCGGTCAATATTTGGATAAGATTTCATTGTTAGTTTACTCTTTTTGTTGGAATTGAAAAATCAGCCGGTTGATAGATGTAATCCAGATTAAAACAGGCAAAACAGTAGCGATTAAAGTGTTTGAGAATAGATTGAAAAGCATCAACAGGAGTATATTTGAGAGAGTCTGCTTTAAGGTAAGCGGTAATCTCTTCAAGTGATTTTTGAGCGGCAATAAGCTCGTTGCTTGTTGGTGTATCAATGCCGTAATAGCACGAGCCAATGACACGAGGTGAGCCAATCCGAACATGAATTTCTTTTGCGCCTGCTCCACGAACCATACTGACAATTTTTTTGAGAGTGGTTCCTCTGACGATACTATCATCCACCAAAATGACCCGTTTTCCTTTGAAAAAACCAGGAAGTGGATTGAATTTCTGACGCACACCTTCATCTCTCTGTGCTTGATCTGGGCGGGTAAAAGTTCTTCCAACATAGTGATTTCTGAGCAATCCCATATCAAATCGTACCTTCTTCTCTTCTGCGTATCCGAGTGCTACAAAGTTAGATGAATCAGGCACTGAGATGACAACAAGATCATCTCCTGCAGGAATATCGTTATCCATTCTAGCAAGAGTTGCCCCTATTTTATTGCGAACATCATATACATATTCATCAAACAGTTCACTGTCTGGTCGAGAAAAATAGATAAGTTCAAAAACGCAGTGTTGCCGTTTCTTTGGAGATATTTTTACAACCGACATCGGTTTGCTTTTTTCAAGTTTAACAATCTCTCCTGGTTCAAGATCTCTGACATGGCGTGCACCAACAATACCAAAAGCACAGCTTTCAGAGGCAAATACAGTTCCTTCTGAAGGCATTTCTCCTTCACCATCCCACGAAATATGACCAATAGAAAAGGGGCGAAATGCGTGAGGGTCGCGAAATCCATACATTGTGTCACGATAGATTAAAACAGTAGAAAACGCACCTTTCAACTGTTGCTGTGTCTCAAAAATTGCCTCTGCAATCGGTTTTTTATGAACAACATGGTGAAAGGCGATAAGTCGGCCAATCAGCTCACCGTCGTTATCACTTTTAAAGGTAAATCCATGCTCTGTTTCAAGTTCATTTCGTAACTCTGAATAGTTGATAATGTCGCCATTACTACAGACGGACATGTGGGCACCTTCTGCAAGCTCAATAGAGTGAGGCTGACTGTTGACAACATTACTTTTGCCAGCTGTAGGGTAGCGAACATGGCCAATTGCAATCTTTCCGCTATATTTTTCAAGGATTTGAGGGAGAAGGACATGCTTAACAAGTCCCATTCCTTTATAGGTTAGTACATTCCCACTTTCGGTGCGAACAGAAATACCACAGCTTTCCTGTCCACGATGTTGGATAGAAAAAAGGATATTTGCTACTAAATTTTGCGCATTAGCTACATTAAAAACTCCGGCGATTCCACACATAGTACTCTCTCCAAAAAATAAGAACGACAGACAGGACAAGATAACACTCAAATTGTAAAAATCAATAGGGAAAGGAGTGAAAAGTGTATTTTCTTCTTGAGAAGTTAGAAGAATTTCACTATAATGCAGGCGGATATTCACAGAGTTTATGATGTGGGTTTTCTGAAGATGAGTCTTTTTATTATAAAGTGGGAGGTTTCGTATGGTAACCAAAAAGCAAAAAGAGACACTTCGAGAGGTTTTGGTGAAAGAGTTAAGTGACATTGAAGAGCGCAATCGCAAGAGTGTTCACGAAATGGAAGATGTGATGTCAAATCAACGGTTAGAAGGTGATGAGGCGGATCAATCTGCATTGATTGAACAGCGAAATTATGCTCTGAGGTTGCGTGATAGAGATAGAAAGATGATAAATAAACTGCAAGCGTCTCTTCGGAAGTTTGAGGATGGAAGCTATGGAATTTGTGATTCATGTGGATTAGAAATTTCCCACGACCGTCTGAAAACACGCCCTGTGGCATCTCTTTGCATCGAGTGTAAGCTTGAGCAAGAGCAGCGAGAAGAGCGAGATAAATCGATAAGAAGGAGATAATAGATGAAAGCACTTATTCCAGCCGCTGGATTGGCAACACGCTGTCTTCCTGCCTCTAAAGCTGTCCCAAAAGAGCTTTTCCCTGTTTTTGACAGGCCTGCTATTCAATATGTTGTTGAAGAGATTGTTGATGCGGGGCTTGATGGCGCTGTTTTTGTTACCGCTGCAGGGAAAGAGAGTGTATTAGATCACTTTGATTTTTCTCCACGACTGGCTATGAAAAAGAGTATGGCACCGGCACTGCAAAAGCAGGTGGACTATACGAGCTCACTGATTGATGTGATTTCAGTGCGTCAAAAAGAGGCAAAAGGTTTGGGCCACGCTGTTTTCAGTGGCTTAGCGGCTGTTGGCGATGAGCCGTTTGCGGTTATGCTGCCTGATATGATTTTTCTTTCAAAAGGAAAAGCGGTGTTTTCTAAGATGTTTGATGCTTTTCAACAGAGTGGAGCATCAGTTATCGCGTTGATGGAAGTGCCAGAAGAGGAGGTTTCCAAATATGGTATTGTTGAAGGGAGTATCGATGATTCGGGGCTTTTCTCAATATCTTCTCTGATTGAAAAGCCATTGCCAGGAGCGACTCCATCACGATATGCAATAATGGGTCGCTATATTTTCACTCCAACACTACACTCTATTTTACGCCATGATTATCGCGATGGCAGTGGTGAAATGGAGTTGACAGATGCGATGACAGAGCTTATCAAGCGAGAAAAACTTTATGGGCTTATTATGGATAAAGATGACTTTGTATTTGATACTGGAGATTTAAAAGGGTACGCTTTGGCATCAGCTTTTATGGCTGCGCAGCACCATCCTGATTTTATGACTCAGCTACAGAAGCTGTTGGAGGATATTAGAAGATGATAAAAGCCTTTCTATTTTTATTGCTTGCTGTTCCACAGGCTCATACATTTGAACATCAAGTTCTCTCTACAACGGTTGGCGCTGTTGCTCATATTGAAGCTCAATCTGGAGAGTGTAACGGAAAAAAGGCCACCATATCAAAAGGAAAAGATGGCTTGACACTGAGTGTTGAGGAGAGTGAGTTACAGACAAAGTGGACAAAAATATTCTTTACACCACCACAAAAAGAAGAGGCGAAAAGCGTTGCTGCATTTCAGGCTCTTTTAAAGGAGTTTGGCATTGACGGCACAAAAAAAATCGTTGATGTTGCGTGGAAAGGTGGTCCAATTGTCGTTGTGTATGGCAAGTCATCTCACGCAGAAAGTCTTCCCTATTTAGCAATTTACCGAGATACAAAGTTGCCTGCTGAGCTCTTCTCAGATGGTGTAACATTGCGTTTTACCGACTATCATAAAAGTGTTTTTCCTCTTGCATTTCCTGGAAGAATAGATCTTATTGATGCTCAATCTTCTCACAATTTCTGTCTTTTTATTCGAAAGGAGTACAAACAATAATGTCTAATAAAAAAGTGCTACTATTGCTGCTTGTTATCGCTATCTTGTTTTCAGGATGCATAACGCGAGATGATTCAACCCGACTAGAAAGCAAAGAGGTTCTCTACTCTTTTGTTCTTGATGCTGCTGGGTGTACGGATTTGACCGGTCGAGGTATGATTGAGGATGCCTCTCCGAAACAAGTGTTTGAAGCACTCTCTAACGCAAAGTTTGATTTTGGCTATATATCTATTGTTGATAAAAAGATTCTTGTTGATTTGCCGTGGCCTTACAGTGATATAGAGGAGTCAGTCTCTGTATCGTCTAAAGAGTTCACTCTGGTTTTTACTGGCTCAGATAAGGTGAAGACTCTTGTCATCAAAACAGTGAAATTTCAGACGGGAACACTGGTCACGATTTCAGGAACGATGTGCATTGATATGCCAACATTTTTAAGAGAGAATGTTCTTTCGAGCTTTATAAAAGAGATTGTGCGAAATCTTCGAGACCAACTTGAGTAAGATAGCAAAAGTAGTCGTTCCTCGGGCTGATTTGCCCCCTTTTTACTATGCAGTTCCAGATGCCATATCTATTTCGATTGGAACGGTTGTCGAGGTTGAGGTGCGAAACTCTTTGATTTGGGCTCTTGTTATAGAGCTTCTTGATGAATTGCCTGATTCTGCGTCTTTTACGCTCAAGCCAATTCGTGGGCCAATATTTTCTACCCCACTGATTCCAAACACCCCTTTTTTTACATTTTTGCAGTGGCTGTCAGAATATTATATCTATTCAATTCCTAAGTTAATTAAGCAGGTTATTACACCTTATCTCAAGCCAAATCGAACGCTGAGAGGAGTGATGCCAGCTGCAGTTTCTTTTGCTCTTCCTCACCAAGATAGAGCGGTTCAACCGACAGAAGAGCAGGCGAGGGTGATTGCTGCTATTGCGGCACGCTGGAAGAAAAAAGAGTATACGCCGACACTGCTCTATGGAATTACGGGCAGTGGAAAGACAGAGGTATATCTGCAACTTGCAAAGAGTATTATAGAAGATGGTGGACAAGTTCTCTATCTTGTGCCTGAGATTGGTCTGATTGAGCCAACTGCGCAATCGATTGAGAAGAGGCTTGGCATCTCTGTTGCTCGGCTTCACAGTTTTCTGAAGCCAAAAGCACGCTTTTTGTCGGCAGCTGGAGTGATGCAAGGCAATTTTGCACTTGTTGTTGGTACTCGCTCTGCACTTCTCTATCCTCAGAAGAATCTTCGGTTGATTATTGTTGATGAAGAGCATGACAGTAGCTATAAAAATATGGAGCCACCCTATTATCATGGCAGAGATAGTGCCATTATGCTTGCCCACCTGCTGAAAATCCCTCTTCTTTTAGGAAGTGCGACACCTTCATCTGAAAGTTGGTATAATGCCACGCAGGCCGGTAAATATCATCTTGAACAACTTCTGAAAAGATATGGAAAGGGAGCGTTGCCCACAATAAAGACATTTCCCTATAAAGGAGATATCTATCTTCCAAGTAATATCGTTGTAAAGGCTGCAGAAGAGCTTGAGCAGGATAATAATATTCTCTTTTTTCTCAACCGTCGAGGATACGCAACCTTGGCAATTTGTGATGACTGTAAGGCGGTGCAGGAGTGCGCTGTCTGCAAGACGGCGATGATTTACCATCGCAAAAAAGGTGTTTTACTGTGCCACCACTGTGGCCGCAGTTTGCCTCTTGCTCACTGCTCTGAATGTAATTCGACACATCTTCGTTTAGACGGCATTGGAATTGAGAAATTGTATGAAGCACTCTCTCACTATTTTCCTGAAAAAGAGATTATTTCAGTTGATAGAGATAGTATTCCTAATGAAAAAATGTTAGCCGAAGCGATGGAGAAAATTCATACGGGATCGGGAAATATCATTTTAGGGACGATTATGATTAGCAAGGGACATAATTTTCCTGATTTGCATCTCTCCATTATCAAATTTGCTGATTATATGCTTAATTTTAGAGATTATCGTGCCGCAGAGCGGTGCTATCAAGTTGTAATGCAAGTTGCAGGTCGAGTGGGAAGAACAGGCGGAAATGGAGAGGTCTGGGCAGAGGCGATGCAGCCGACTCACTATATCTGGGAGCATATCAAAAATGGTGATTACGCAGGATTTATGGATGAAGAGCTTGAGTGGCGTGAGCAGCTCTTTTTGCCCCCCTTTTCACGAATGGCGCTTTTGAAAGTTTCTGGTGCGGATGATGACAAGGTAGAAGAGATAGCAGGAAAGTTATACCAAACACTCTCTGCTTACCAGTCAGAAACGCTTCGTGTACAACCGCCAGTGAAGCCGCCACTCTATCGCGTGATGGGGAAGTTTCGCCGTGTGATTGCTTTGAGCTCTCCAAAGGCAAAAGAGTTGAGAATAGCAATTAAAACGACTCTTAATACAACATTTATTCCGCGAAGTGTACTCTGTACCATTGATATTGATGCGATTAATCAAGCATGAAGTCCATTGTTGCGCCACTGCTTCACTCTTTTAAACTCTTGTTTCATAATCCTCACTCTACTCCAAAACAGACACTCATTGTTGCAACAGGAAAGGCAGCAGCATTAATGTATCAGCAATTTTGTGAGCAATATCCTCACTATCTTTTTTCAAATGCCTTGCTGATTATTCCGGAGGGATATCCACTGCCAGAGAGCCTATCATCATCTGTCCAGTTGATAGAAACAACGCACCCATTTATATCAGAAAGAAGTCTTGATGCAGGTCAAAAGTTGGTTGAGGCAATTGCCTCTTCAAAGATAACCACCGTAGTTGCATTAGTAAGTGGTGGAAGTAGTGCAGCTGTTGAATTGTTAGATGATAGAGCTCATCTCAGCTTTTTGAATAGCTTGATTACTTCGCACAAATCAATTGTTGAGATTAATGCTATTCGTGCTGAGCACTCTTTGATTAAAGGCGGAAAGTTAGCGATGATGTTTCCACAAAAAACATTTAGTGTCGCAGTTATGAGTGATATCCCCGCTCTCGATGGATATAAAATGGTGGGCTCTATGCCATTTTACTCTTCTTTGCATTTAAAAACTTCGATTTATGAGGTGGCAAGTTCACAATTGGTGGTTACTGCTGTCGAGGAAAAGCTGCAGGATTGTGGTTATACTATCCGTTTTTCAACGCCCTACTTTATGGATACTCACAGATCTCTTGTGGCATTAGTAAAAAAGCAGATGCACCTTTTACAATCGGGAGAGGCTGCAATTATTGCAGGAGAGTCAACTCTTGCCATAGAGGGAAAAGGTGGAAAAGGGGGGCGAATGAGTCATCTTCTCCTTTCTGTTTTAGATACAATTTCTGATGATATTTCTATTGAGGCGTTTGCCACAGATGGGGTTGATGGTAACTCGTTAGCTGCCGGTGGCGTTATTCCTTTTTCTGCTCTTCTTTTAAAAGATTTGAATGTAACAGGAGATTTTCTGCGACGGTTTGATAGTGGTACACTTATTAATAACCTGGGGTTTTCTATAGAAATAGAGGCAACGGGATTGAATCTAAATGATATCGTAATTATTTTGAAAAAAGAGAGTCTACTAGATTAGTAGCAGTATCCTTCAATACAAGGTTGTCCACTACAGCAGTCGCTGTCTGCATTACAGACTTGACCAGCTGGTGTACAGCTCAGTGCATTCACAACAATACCACTTCCTGATCCTGTTCCACAAGTTGGATTCTCGTAACAGATAAGAGCACCAGCTTTACATTCGAAACACTCTTTCTTAGGTTCGGATGCATTGTATGTTGGGCACTTGTCATTGGTAGCCGAACAGACAGCAGGGACACACTCGTTTCCACCACGGAAAACTTGACCTTGAGGACACATGCCACATGTTCCAACACTGAATGTTGCAGCACATTTAAGCTCAGTAAAACCGTCGTTAGAGTAACAACAACCTTTTGGACATTTGCTTTCAGAACAAGCTTGGCTAGAAGCAGCTAAGTTCAAACAACGACCAAGTTTTTTGTTACAACGAAGAGAGCCATAGGTTTTACACTCATCATCAGTTTTACAACCCATTGCACATTTTTGATTAACACAAATAAGTCCTGTGCCACAATCTGGATCTTTTTCACAGTGTTTGCCAACATTGGTGTCGCCAGTATCACTTGTGTCGCCAGTATCACCAGTGTCACCAGTATCTGCGGTGTCACTCGTGTCAGCACTATCACTCGTGTCTGCTACATCGGTGTCGCTACCAGTATCTGCAATATCTGCATCAGATGTGGTTTGATCTGTCGCTCCCATAATAGGATTGTCTGATCCACAACCAACAATAACAAACATTCCAAACACAACCAAAAGTAATAAAATCTTTTTCATCAATGCCTCCATCTTACGATTGACGTCAAAATACAATAGTTCCACCACGACACTATGTAACGGAAGATAGTGTACTCATAAAAATAATTGTTTCAACAATAATGCAGAGAAAAAAGGAATAAAAAAAGAGTGATGGGTTTTAATCCACTGTAATACTAAAGGTTTTTGGTTGATATCCTTCACACTTTCTGACAGAAAAAAGTTTTTTTGAAGGCGTTGTAATATGGTATGAACAGCTTGTTTCGGAGCACTTGTCAACAGTGTAATACTTCTGTGTATCAAAAATCGAAATTGTGCACTCAGTTTGAGGAAGTGTGATTGCTATTCCTCCATCGCTGGCTTTTGCATCAAAAACAAATGAATCTAACTGCTGCAACAGAGGCGTTGTATAGACAGGAATGAGCAAATCTCCAAGGAGAACAACAGATTTTTGTGTCCACCTGTAGCTATCAGGGTCAACAACAGGGATTGGAAGCGCAATTAAAGGTGGTTGAAAGGTATCATTCTCTTTAAGATATTGGTGTCCAGCAATGAGTGCGTCACCTAAGATAGGATTTGGAACAGTAAATATATAGCGAAGCATCTCATCAATAAGTTGGCTTCCACCAGCAAGACCAAGCCCCGTTGTCGTATTTCCGAGATAGGCAATACCACCGCCGGCAGGTGCTGTAACAAGGCGTTCTCCTGGTGAATCCTCTGTATAAACTCGCTCTTTTTCAACACCTCCACTGGTATAGTGATAGGTGAATGGTGCCTCAAATTGCCCTGCTTGACAGGCGCATGAAAGAAAGATGGGGAATACTGTGTTAGTAAGTTCTGCCGCCATATCTCCGGTGAAATCGAGGTCATCCCCCGTTTGCTCACAGGTAAGCAGTGCAGGCGAGCCATGCCCATTGTGAATAATAATGTTTGTTCCATTTGTAAACATTGCTATTTGTGAATCAATAGAGATTTTTTCCGCATCAGCAGCAGCCTGCGGAACAGTTGCAGCGTATAGCTTTTCTTTGGTGAAGTGTGGAGGAATCAGTGAAACAGTGCGATCTGGGGATTCAAAATAGTATCCTGCATTGATGACAATGCCGTTGTAGTTTGTTGCAATGTTTGCTGTCAAGCCGACACGATTCATTGCATCTGGATCATAGTGTGTGATATAAGATTCCACTTTTTGAATATAGGAGTCTGCCTCATCAACTGTTGAGACAGGGATTCTTGAAACGCCAACTTTTGGCTTGAAATCTGGAGAGTCGGAGCCATCTTCTGCGTAAACGCCATCACCGTTTGTATCCCACTCAGAAAAATCGCTAAAGTAGTAGTCAGTATAAAAATCAGAGGTAAATGAGCCCGCAAAAGTGTTGCTGTAGGTATCATGCACTCTGCGTGATGGCACATCATCAATATCACCACCAAGAACAACAAAGCGAAGCGCAGGTGTTGCTATGAGATACTCTTTAACCTTTTTTGCAGTGTCATTTTTTGTGTCGGTGTCATCACACGATGAACCGCATATCTCTGAAATGGTAACGACCTTCGTTGGAATGCCGACCATTGTGTGGAGTGCTGCAAGTTTTGTGAACGATGGTTTTAACAACTCTGTTGTAATAATAAGAGCATTGTATTCAGAAATTTCTTCTGGCTCTAAAGATGTTAGAGGAGGTGTATCCTCATCACTTGTTTCGTTATCTTGCTCGGTGGCTGAATCTCTGTCGTCAATTGCGGCATCTTCATCAGAGAGAGCAGCGTCCTGAGAGTCATCAAAAGCGTTGTCATCGACAGCAGCATCAGATAAAAAAGTGTCAGAATCATCTTGCTCATTTGAGTGGGCTGTTTCTCCACATCCACTTGCCAAAAAAAGCGCCATCAAAAGTGTTAGAAATCGTGTAGACATAGAGAACTCCCTCTTGTTGAGAATATTTTCATTCCATTTTATATCTATTCTCAGGAAATTCAAAGTATTATTTTATAGAAAGAAAAATATCTCTTTTTATTTGTATCACATCTTCATCACCGCTATACTGTCTCGGACGAGAATTAACTGAAAAAGGAGTCTCCTATGTATGAAATTATTGACATCCGCGGAAGAGAGTTGCTTGACTCGCGTGGAAACCCGACTTTAGAGGTCGAAGTTGAAATTGAAAGTGGTGTTGTAGGCGTTGCAATGGTGCCGTCAGGTGCAAGTACTGGTGCCCACGAAGCACACGAACTTCGAGATGGGGATAAAGAGCGTTATAATGGTAAGGGTGTGATGAGTACCCTTGAAAATTTGATGAAATTAAGTGGTGAATTGGTGGGAATGTCTGTGCTTGACCAACGGATGATTGATGAGACGATGATGGCGATTGATGGGACAGAGAACAAGGAAAATATCGGAGCAAACACGATGCTTGGGATCTCTCTTGCAACTTCTCGCGCTGCTGCAAATGCACTTGGTCTCCCTCTCTATCGTTATATCGGTGGATTGCGTGCTGACACACTTCCTGTGCCGATGAGCAATATTTTGAATGGCGGTGCTCATGCAGACAATACCGTTGATATTCAAGAGTTTATGGTTATGCCTGTTGGCGCCCCAACATTTCGTGAGGGTATCAGGGTGAATGCTGAGATTTTTCATACACTTAAAGGTATATTGAAAGAGCGTGGCTATTCAACAAGTGTTGGCGATGAGGGTGGCTTTGCCCCAAATCTCAAAAGTGATACCGAAGCACTTGATTTGATTGTTGAAGCGATTAAAAAGGCAGGTTACGAGCCAGGGAAAGAGGTTGTTCTTGCACTTGATGTTGCTGCAACAGAGCTTTACAAAGATGGAAAATATGAGTTTTTGAAGTCAGGAATGGCATCAAAAACATCAGTTGAAATGGTTGATTGGTATGAAGAGTTAGTAAAAAAATACCCAATCTTTTCTATTGAAGATGGACATAGCGAAGACGATTGGGATGGCTGGAAGTTGATGATGGAACGACTGGGCGATAAAATTCAAATTGTTGGTGATGATCTTTTTGTAACAAATCCTGAAAGACTTGGTCGTGGCATTATGGAAGGCTCTGCGAACTCTATTTTGATTAAACTCAATCAGATTGGAACATTGACAGAGACATTAGACACCATTGAAATTGCCCACAGAAGCGGATTTAGCACAGTAATCAGCCACAGAAGTGGTGAGACAGAGGATACATTCATCGCTGATTTGGCTGTTGCGGTAAATTCTGGTCAAATTAAGACAGGCTCTCTCTGCCGAAGTGAGCGAGTTGCAAAATATAATCAGTTGATGAGGATTGAAGAGTTTTTAGATATGCAGGGCTACTATCCTGGTGCTGATATTCTTTTTGATGATATTGACGAATAACAAAATCGATGAATAAAATTAAACCAATGGATGCCATTTGGTTGGCATTGGTATTGACCTCTATCTTGGTTGCCGCATGGACTGGACGGTTCGCTGCGGTAACGCAAGCTAGTTTTGATGGAGCAAAGGCCGCAGTAACGCTTGCTATCGGTCTGATTGGAGCGATGGCTCTCTGGCTTGGCATTATTAAAGTGCTTGAAGAGGCAGGAGCGATGAAGGTGATTGCACGGCTCATTACACCAGTGATGAGAAGGCTCTTTCCTGATGTTCCGCCAGACCACCCTGCGATGAGTTCGATGGTTATGAATATGGCGGCAAATGCACTCGGTCTTGGAAATGCTGCAACCCCGCTTGGTATTAAAGCGATGCAGGAGCTTGACACCCTGAGTGCGGAGAAGGGGACAGCAACTGACGCTATGTGCCTCTTTTTGGCGGTTAATACTTCAAGTGTTACCGTGCTTCCACTCGGTGTTATTGCTGTTCGCGCGGCTGCTGGAGCAACAGAGCCTGCCGCAATTCTTATCCCTGCGATTTTAGCAACAGGAGTCTCAACAATGATGGCTATTGTTGCCTCACTTTCATTCCGGAAATGGATGCCAGGCAAAGCCCCTGTTTTGGCTGAATATGTGCCAGCAGAAGAGGTGGAAGGTGATAACTCTTCTTCCTCAAAAAGCCGCATAGCTATCGTTATACTCTTTTTTGTTGTTCTTGTTGCTGGAATGCTTCACACGCAAGGCTCTCTCGCTGAAAAGCAGGGGCTGACAACGCTCTTCACGGAGGCGTTAATTCCACTTTTGATGGCATTTTTTCTGCTTGTTGGTTTTATAAAGCGAGTACCTATTTATGAGACATTAACGGCAGGTGCCTCTGAAGGATTTAAGGTTGCAGTGAAAATAATTCCCTTTATGGTGGCAATCTTTGCAGCAACGGCAATGTTTCGTGCGTCGGGAGCGATGGATATCCTCAGCTCTCTTATATCTCCTTTGACCACCTTTATTGGTATGCCAACAGAGGCGATTTCGATGGCGCTCATTCGTCCATTGAGTGGATCGGGCGCGTTTGGGGTTATGTCTGAAATTGTCCAACGAGAGCCTAACTCATTTCTCTCCTATCTTGTCTCTGTTATGCAGGGTTCGACTGAGACGACATTTTATGTTTTGGCTGTCTATTTTGGTGCTGTTGGCATCCGCAGGACACGGTATGCACTGCCCGCTGCTCTGATTGCAGATGTCTCTGGCGTTTTGGCAGCACTTGTTTTTTCTCATCTTTTCTTTTGAAATACATTCCTCTTCGATAAATAGTTGCTTTTTGAGACCATCTTATTACAATCGCGGGTGTATTTTGGATTAAGATGAGAAGCGAGGTTCTAATGTTTACTGATTTAAGAAAAAAGAGTAGTTCAATTGTTATCGCTATTATGTTTGGCATTATAATTGTAACTTTTGTTATCAGCTTTGGTCCGGGGAGTCAGGGTGGCCTTGCTACTGCTGACAAGTATGCTGCAACAGTGAATGGCGACATTATCACGGAAGCGGAATTTCGCTATGAATACAACAGGCAATACGATTACTATGCTCGTGTTTTTCCTAATTTTAACGAGAAAATGGCTCGTGAACAAGGATTAGGGAAAAATACAATGGATCGTCTGGTGGGAATGTTGTTGCTCGCTCAAAAAGCTGATTCAATGGGTTTTCATGTCAGTGATGTTGAAATTGCAAAGGTGATAAGAGACAACCCAGCTTTTCAAAAAGAGGGTGCTTTTGATATGGAGCTTTATCGCAGAGCGGTGCAGTTTCAAATTAATGCCTCTGTTAAGCAGTATGAAGTTCGTGTAAGAAGAGAGCTTCAAGCACAGAAACTGATAAACTTTCTTGGTGTTTCAACTGGTGTTTCATCAGCTGAGGTTAAAGATGAGTATATTAATAATAATGAGCAATTGAAGGCTGAGTTTATTCTTTTGTCTCGCGCAGCACTTACCGCAGATGCAAAAGAGCGTATCGCAAAGAGTATAACTGATGCAGCTGTTACGGCATTTCTTACAAAGGATGCACCAAAGGTTAAAGCATATTTTGACACTCACGGTGACGAGTTTGCAACAAAGGCAACAGGTGGCGCAACAGTCAAAAAAGAGTTTGCAGCAGTTAAGAATGAAATAGCAAAAAAGATGGTTGTTGATGCCGCTATTGACGCACTTCTGAAGAGTGATTCACAGCGTCTTCTTGCTTTGACAAAAGCTGATGCACCTCTGACAAATGAAGTGTTGACAAAAGAATTTGCAGACTGGAAGCTTGAGCTTAAACCGCTTGACAACATCAAAAAGAGTGCTGTATATCTTCCCGGTATTGGGATGGATAAGCCACTCGTTGAAAAGTTGTTTGCACTGAAAACTGCTCCTGCATGGCTTCCTGAAGTTGTTGCAACAGATGCGGGACAACTGGTTGTTGTGCGTGTTGTTGAACATCCTCCTATTGATATGGAAAAGTTTAAAACAGCAAAGTTTGATATGGACAAAAGAATGTCATCAAGAAAGGCTGGAACACTGTTAATGAATTATATTGACGAGCTGAAAACGAAAGCATCACTTGAGATAAGTAGCACATTTCTTTCAACTTATACTGCAACAGAAGAGCAATAAAACGGAATGTCAGGCTTTCGCTTAACAGGTGAAAAACTTCTAAAATATATTGCAATTCTTGTCGGGCTTATCTTTTTTCTCTTTACTGTTATTACCGTCTTTGTTGAACTTCGAAAGCCAACCGATCCTATTGAAAAAATTATTCATGAACAGTGCGAGACACTGACACAGTTTGGCGTTGGTAATTTTGATGCCACTCTCACGCGAGCGATTGATAGCTTTACGCTTGATGCTCTTGAGTCAGACAGTTCTCAATGTCAACTTGTAATACTGCCATCTGCTCAAACTGGTGATGTGCAGCATCTGCTCAATCGTAAGCCTGTTGCAAAAAGAGGGTATATCTATCTTTCTGACAGGGTCGTTTTGCTGAAAAATTTGCAACGCAATCTGCGGCCCTATGCTGAGGCACTTTACAGCTGTGTGAGGCGCAATGAGTGTGATACCTCATCACTTGAAGAGAGTCGCGATATGATTCTTTTTACGGCCACCTTTTTTGGGAAAAGCCGAAAGCCAGTTGTCTCGATTACCTTTAGTGAATTTGCCTTTTCTGATGCAATCAAGCGTGCGAATACTCTTTTACATGCTATGTTGAAAACAAAAGATAAGGATGCAGACCTGCTTGAGTTTCGTGTCTATTTTCATGGGCGTTATACGCAGCTTGGTTCAAAAAAGCAGGTGTGGGTTGAAAAGCGATTTAATCGAGGGAAAGATGGCTTTTATTTGAAAAGTCGTGGTGCAAAATTGCGTGCGATGCCGTGGGAGATGAAGGGAAAGACTCTTTTTCGCTCCATCAAGAAAAAAGCACGGCAATATGGACTGAAAAAAGATGAGTTAGAGCAAGATAGTGCAACGCTTTATCTCTTTTCTACAACAATATTTCGTGAGAATGATGGAAAACTAGAGGTGAGCGATGGCTGATTTCTCGTGTCAGATGTGTGGCTCATGTTGCACTGGAGAGGGGAGTGTCTATCTCTTTCCTGACGATGTGAAGCGACTTGCAAAACATTTTGAACTCTCTGTGCAGAATTTTGTTGATACCTATACCTCTTTTGTCTTGCTTGAAGTGCTTGAAGATGAGAGATCGTTTATCTACTATCCCTATCTTATTCTTAAAAAAGATGAAAAAAAGAGCTGTCTTTTTCTGCAAGAAGGAGTCTGCTCAGTCCACTCTGCAAAGCCGTGGCAATGTTCACATACCCCTTTTGTCATTGAGTTTTTTGAAGACAAAGAGTGGCAAGTTGAAGTTGCAAAATCGTGTCCTGGTGTTGCTGCAATGAGTGAAATTGATATTGCACGGCACCATAAAAAGTTTATTGAAGATGGTGGAGATCAAAAAGAAGATGAATATTTTCACCTGCTGACACAAAATAAGTTCAGTCTTGAGATTATTCTTTCGATTACTCTGCCCGCACCCGATATTATCTCTTATAATCACAACGAATAGCAGTTTTAGATGTACAACAATGAATGGTTTGACATACTGCGTTGGATAGCATCTTTTGCTCCTTCAAAAGGTGCACAGTCCGCAGTAGAATCTTTGCCACCACTTTCACAGAGTGAGGCAGAAAAGAAGTTTTCTCAGCTTGAAGAGTATAAAACACTTCATAAAACTGAGGCAGTGCAAGTGAGTTTTAGTCTCGATAGCGTAAACGAGACAATGCGTGCTTTTGATGCAAATGAGTCATTAGAGATTGGAGCATATCGCCACATTGGAGAGTTTTTGCGAACGGTTCGTCAGACACTTTCTGCACTTCGGTATGCTGAATACCCGACAGCGATTTTGTCTGAGATTGGACCAATTTCTCCACCAATAAAGTTAGAAAATGAAATTTTTAATACGGTAACGCCAAAAGGTGAAATAGCTGAAGATGCATCAAAAGAGTTGCAAAAGATTCGTGCAAGAATGCGAGATACTCACACTCGAGCAGGAAGTGCAATAACATCGATGATAAAAGATCCAGAATATGGCGGATTGTTGCAAGAAGAGTATTTTACTGTACGGCACGATCGGTATGTTCTTCCTTTTAAATCGGCATTTAAACGAGTGGTAAAAGGCGTTGTTCACAACTATTCTCGCACTGGAAAGACCGCCTTTCTTGAACCTCTTTCCTTGATGGATACGAACAATAGACTTGCACTGCTTGTTGCAGATGAAAATGAAGAAATAACAAGAATTGTCAATGAGTTACGAGGAAGCATATTTAGAGCAAGAGGCGAGATAAAGCGAGCGATTTTTGCCGCGACACTGCTTGAGACGCTCTATACTGTTTTTAAGTGGAGTGAAAGTTATCACTGTGCTGTTCCTCACTTTAGCGATTCTCGGACAAATATCGTTCAGGCGTGGTATCCTCCTGTTATGTTGAGTAACAAGAGTGAACTGGTGAAAAATGATTTTCTTTTTGCTGACAATCAGAGAATTATGGTGGTGAGTGGGCCAAATGCGGGTGGAAAGACAGTTTCACTCAAGACAGTGCATACCGTTGCCGAACTTTCACGCAGAGGTTTGCCCGTCCCCGCAGAAAGAGTTGAAATTCCATTTTTTGAAAATGTGCATCTGGTGCTTGGCGATTTACAAAGTGCTCACGCAGGAGAGTCGAGTTTTTCGAGCCACTTGCGAGAACTTTCGAGAATTGCAGAGAGTGCCTCATCTCGTGAGTTAGTTTTGATTGATGAGATAGGAAGTGGAACCGATCCGCTGCAGGGTGGTGCGATGGCGCGAGCATTTCTAGAATTTTTACAAGAGAGAGGTGTCTGGACAGTTGTAACATCTCACTTAGCCGAAGTGAAAAGTGTTGCACTAGAGCACGACAGTTTTGTCCCTGTTGCGATGGGATATGATGAAGAGCAAAATGTTCCAACCTACCACTTTCTATACAATCTTGTTGGGGGGAGTAACGCGCTGAATCTTGTAAGAAAGATAGGTTTTCCTCAGGGAATTATTAGTCGTCTCGAGTCGCTGCTTTCAAGCGGTGAACACTCAATAGAGCCACTTATCAATAGACTGCGTAAAAAAGAGACAGAATTGTTAGAAAGAGAGCGTGAGTTAGAGCAGCTTCGTATGCAGGCAGAGAAGGCGATGCAAGATGCCGAAGAGCTGAAAAAACGGCACGCAAAAAGAGAAAAAGCCTTTGAAGCAGAGCGATTCAGAGCACTCAAAAAATTGCTGGAACTTGAAGAGCAAGAGTTGCAAAAACGGTTGGCAACCATCGATGAAAAACGGTTGGCAAATCAAGTGCATAAAGTGAGAGAAGAGAAGAAAGTTCTGCAAAAAAAGATAGAAAATCAGACCATATCAACAGATGAAAAGAGTGGGACACCGCTGAGTGACTTGAAAGATAGCATTAAAAAAGGCGAGGCAGTGGTCTATGATAAGTTACTGAAAATTGAAGGAATTATAGAGTCGTTCTCAGGAAAGAATGCAACAATCAGAGCAAATGGCAAGGTGTTGACAATGCCAATTTCCAGATTGATAGTCGTCGGTAAGAAGCCAGAGGCTAAAAGTCACTTTATTGCACCCACTTCTCAGGGTGGTGTTACTTCATTTACTCTCGATTTACGAGGAATGAGTGCAGAAGAGGCAATTCACAGACTTGAAATAGAGATTGATAGAGCCTTTAGTGGTGATGTTTATTCTATTGAGATTATTCATGGTCATGGAACGGGTGTCTTGAAAGAGAAGATTCGTGCAAGACTTGGTGAGCTTGTTTCTCACTATGGGTATCGGTTTGCGGGTGGGGGAAAAGATGGATCGACGATGGTAGAGTTTAGATAATATTCTCGGCACTCTCTTCGTTCGCAATGCCTGCGTTTGGGTCTAAAAAGACACTTTTATCAAATTTCTTTTCTGATTTTCCAACAATGAGTGTAACGATAGTGTCGCCAGTGATGTTAACCGCTGTTCTTGTCATATCAAGCACTCTATCAACGCCCATAATCAGTGCAATTCCTTCAACAGGAAGATTAACCTGCTGCAAAACCATTGAGAGTGTAATAAGTCCAACACCAGGAACGCCGGCGGTTCCAACGGTTGCCAGCGTGGCTGTTAAAATCACCAACATATAGTCAGCAAACGAGAGGTCGATGCCATACGCCTGTGCGATAAATGCAACTGCGACTCCTTGCATAATTGCCGTTCCATCCATATTGATGGTGGCACCAAATGGGATGGTAAAAGAGGCAACGGAGCGGTCAACGCCCATTTTATGTTCGACTGTTTCCATTGTTACAGGGATTGTCGCGTTACTGCTTGCCGTTGAAAAGGCAAAGAGCATTGTGGAATAAAACTTTTTGAAAAAGATAAAAGGGCTGAGATTTGCAATAAACCGCAACGCCCCCGTGTAGACAATAAAAAGGTGAAACATAAGGACAAAAAAGACGGTGCCAACATAGGACAAAAGTGGTACAAAGGCAGCGAACCCTTCAGTTGCAAACACTTTTGCAACCAGTGCAAAAACACCCAGCGGAGCAACCAACATAATCAGCATAATCATCCGCATGACCACATCGTTTATCTGCTCAAGAATGGTCATAAGTTTTTCTACTTTTTTTCCAAGACTGGCAAGAGCAAGCCCAAAAATAATAGAAAATACAATAACTTGTAGCATATTTCCGTCAGCAAGAGCTTTAAAAGGATTTGATGGAACAAGACCAATGATAATCTCTTGAAGTGATGGTGCTTCCTTAATTTTTGCTGCTCCAGCGGCTAGATGCATTGACAAGTTACTCCCGGGTTGAAAAAGAGTCGCAAATAGAAGTGCAGTACCAATCGCAATTGCTGTCGTCATCAAATAAAAGATGAGTGTCTTTCCGCCAACTCTGCCGACAGAGCGCATATCTCCAATTGATGCAGTTCCAAGAATAAGGGAGATGAGAACAAGCGGAACAACCAACATTTTGATTGATGCGATAAACATTGCTCCAACCGTTGTAAGAAAGTGGTTGACAATCCACTCTTGTGACCATATTCCGATTGCGCTTTCTTTGGGCAACAGATTGAGAATAACACCAAAAAATGCTCCAACAAACAGAGCGATAAAGATTTGCGTTGTCAATCCGATTTTTCTTCTTTTTTTCTTTTCCATTCTGCTCTCCAGTGGGTCATTTCATCGTTTCAGTATAAGCAATTAGAAGGACAAAGTAAAAATATTGATTGAGAGCCACACTGAGGAGTGTTACACAGATAATTTAGATGATAATATTAGTGCGACTATTGCTCTTTGAATTCTTGGTAGTATTCTTTGAGGATTTCCATTCCGTATGTGTGAATCTCACGGTATTCAGATTTGAAATTGTTTGCAAGAGAGAGACGAAATGACCATTCTGGTGCGTCAAATCCGCCTCCTGGCATTGCAATCACCTTCTTCTCTTCAGCATATCGGATGACAAAATCAAGTGGATTGTGTGTGTCGACTAACCATTTTCCAAACTTCTCACCATACATTTTGATGGCAATTCGCAACACATCAATTTCAATGTAGTAAAATGCTCCGTGAGGATTGTCAAGTGGCACAAGTGGCACAACAGGAGAGTCTTCTATAACTGCTGCATATCGCTCTCTTACAATCTCTTTTGCTTCAATTTTGTACTGTTTCCCAAAACTAGAGAGTGAGAAAAGGCTAAAAAGCACCATCTGCATCTGCTGTGGTGTTGATAATCCTGCAGTGTGGTTCAGTGCAACGGCTCTGCTGTCTGCCACCATTCTATTAATAAATGTTACCTCTTCGGGGTGGAGGGAGATTCCCTCATATCGCTTGTTGAGAAGCTTTTTTGTCTCTGCATTATGCTTGCTAATCAGTCTGTCAAAGATATTATCCTTCGCTATTGCAATTGCCCCAAGTCTCCAACCAGTTGCTCCAAAATATTTTGAGAATGAGTAGACTAAAATAGTGTTTTTAGGAGCCATAATTGCGAGAGAGGTGAAGTTATCAGTAAAAGTTCCATAAACATCATCGGTTAGAAGAATAAGGTCTGGTCTCTCTTTGGTGATTTCTACAATTTTATTCAGAGTTCTATCATCGAGTTTAACGGATGGTGGATTGGTTGGATTTACCAAAAAGAATGCCTTGATTTTTGGATCTTTCAATTTTTCAAGTTCAGCATCAGGAATTTGCCATCCTGTCATCTCGTCTGCAACAATCTCTACTGTCTTGAGGTTGTAATCTTCAAATCCGGGCATTTCGATATAGGGGGTAAATATTGGTGCTGCAATGGCAATTGTGTCGCCACTGTTCAGCAGTCTGTTTGATTTGAGAGAGTTGAAGATATAGACCATTGCCGCTGTTCCACCTTCGACTGCAAAAATGTCAAATGTGTCGTTCAGTGGTCTCTTTTCAGTGTTCATCTCTTGCATCAGATATTGTCGCACAATTTTTTCACTCTCTTTGAGCATTCTATCTGGAACGGGGTAGTTATCACCCAGAATGCCATCCACCCATTCATCAATCAGACTGTCGCTCTCAATACCCAACTCTTTTTGACAATACTCAACTGCTTCAAGCAGAAGCTTTACACCATTAAACTCTTTTTTATCTTTAAAATAATCCTGAAATCGTTGAGAGATGCCTTTAATTTGGGCAACACCACCAAAATTGTCATATTTTTGAAATCCTCGTTGTGCCTCATGGAGTGCAAACTCACCTAATTTGAAAAACGCTTCCCGTGGGACTGTTGCAACCCAATTTGGATTTCCCCGCCCGGCGTTTATAAGGTGTCTGTCATGTTTTGAATCTGCAAGTTCGAGCAAGATGTTTTTCACCTCAAATGGACTCAGGTTACTCAATCTGTCTTCATCTTTTCTTTTCATACATTCCTCCGTGCGAAACTCAGGAATAGATTCCTAAGATTCTTTAATTATTAATTTACCATCGGTATTAGTGCTACAATAATTGGGCCCCATAGTGTCAAAAATATATTTGCGACAGCGTATGTCATCGTGAAATCAGGTGTTCCAGAGCTGTTGCCTGTCTTTTCAAGTAGAACTGCAAAACCAGGATTTCCACTTCTTGAGCCAGTTAGAACAGCGAGTGCTTGCACAG
Organism: bacterium; assembly: GCA_023145475.1. Classification (GTDB taxonomy): domain Bacteria; phylum UBP6; class UBA1177; order UBA1177; family JAGLDR01; genus JAGLDR01. The sequence goes on along the minus strand of JAGLDR010000076.1, from coordinate 34,998 downwards.
GATTTTTGATTTTCAAAATATAATAGTTGATTAAGAACTGTACAATTTGCGGAATCATCGTTACGACAACACCAAGCAAGAGAAGTGTTATTCCATGTTCTTTTATTGCGTTAAGTGCTGGTTCGCCTGCATTTATGCCGACTACTCCAACAAAAACAGCAAGTCCAAAAGATTGTAAGAAGTTTGCGGCGCCGCTATTTATTCCGCCCAGTTTTCGATGTTTAGTTCGTAAATATCCGAATGTCAATCCCGTAACAAGGCAGCCAAGACCTGAGCCTAATGAGACAGAGGTTCCTGCAATTTTGAAGGATATCTCACCAATCAAAAATCCAAGTGCCATTCCAAGTCCCAAAATGGCGAATGTTGTAACGCTTGGAAGTGGGGAATTATATCCAAGGAGCTTTGAAACACGGTTAATCTCTTCAGGTTTTCCAACAAGAGTTATCTCATCTCCAACATGAACAAGTGTGCCAGGAAGTGTCTCTAACGGTTTAAGATTTCTTGATATCTTTGCGATAAAAACACCATGTCGCTCCTTCTTAGTTGACTTGTCGTGAATCTCTTGCAACGATAATCCATCAAGGTTTTTATTGGTAAGGACTATGCGTCTATGTTCAATTATCAAGGCTGAACTTTTATCAAATTCACCAATTTCTTTGCCTAAGGCATCTCCTAGTTTTGCAAAATCATTGACGAGACCGCTTACGGCAACTCTATCATCTTTCTCAATCACTGTGGATAGAGTCAATTCGAGACTTATGCCATCTCTTATAATCTCCTCAACAACGAGGTCTCCTTCAATCTTTTCTTCAAACTCTTTTACATTCATATTAAGATAGCGAGAGCTTTCTGAAACTATAAAATCTCTTGTGCTAAATCTATTAAGCGGCATAAATTGGCCTTCAGTCAACTGTCTTGATCCACCACCAAGTTTTTCAGCCAACTTTGCACCCTCGTCTTTAAGGTTCCACTTGTAGATGAGCGGAAGAATGATTACCATTAAAATAGGGCCAATAGAGCCAAATATATAGGTTACAGAATAGCCAACTGCAACATTTGTTTTGAGTGTTTCTGCAACACCGTGTGCAAGACCTAATTTATCAATAGCGTTTCCTGCCGTTCCAATAATTGCTGATTGAGTGAGTCCTCCAGCCGCTAAACCTGCCGCTAACCCTTTATCAAGTCCAGCTAGAATTGCAACTCCTAAAACGGTCAGCAGTCCCAAAACGGTCATGCTTATTGCTGCAAATAGTTTTTTTAATGCTCGCGGGTTTAATGAGGCAAAGAATTGTGGGCCACCATTGTAGCCAACCATAAAAATAAAGAGGGTGAAAAAGATAGATTTCACATCGCCTGCTATCGCGATTCCTCCAATCTGTCCAATAAAAACAGCAACAATAAGTGTGCCTGCAATTCCTCCAATTTGAAATTTGCCAAGTTTTATCTCTCCAACAACATATCCAAGAGCCAGTGCGATAAATAGGCTCATTAAGGGAAACTCTCGTAACTGAGAATAAATTAAATCCATCTCTCTCCTCCATTAAAACAAATAGGACTTCCTTGTCCACTATATAGAGTGGGTTGAATAACACAAGTTTTTATAAAGAGGGAAGGTGATTCGTCGTTTCTACAAATTTACTTCAGATAATCCTTCACATTAATCTTCGCAAAGAATTGTTTGGTAACAGCAACTGCGACTTTTCTCGCATTTTTTTGGATAAGCTGTTTTTCAGTTTCAGGGGTAACAAAGAATGGTTTGTGCTCATAATGGACAATTTTATATTTCTTGCCATCTTTGAACGAATGCAAATCCATAATCAGCTGATATTTCCGGTATTTACCGACAGTGATTGTGTTTCCTGACATTTGAATAACGACAGAGTGTCGCACAGACGAATCTTGGACAGGAGTCATTCCGTAATCAAGCAAAACTTGCTCAACTGCGTTTATAACCTTCACTGGCGAGACGACACGAACAAAGACATCAACTTTCTGTGCAAGCACGGGAACAAGAGGAATTTCAACAACTTTTCTGTCTCCTCTTTTCAGAAAGAATGATGCACCAATCTTTTTATATCCCTCTGAAGTAAAGTGAATATTGTACTTTGCCTGTGGAAGAAAATAGCGTTTCTCTGCTTCAATCTTCTTGCCATTTAACGAAAGCGTATACTTCACTTTTTGTGGTAAAGAGACGATAAAACTACCAAAATTAACCCGTTTTTCTATCTCTTTTTTCAAAGCTGCAAGTGTTTTCAGGAGTGAGTCTCTTTTTGGAATTGCCTTTGGTGGAACGGCAAAAATGAGTGCTGTCGTCAAATGAATTGAGGTCATCACCTTTTCCATCTCAACATTGGTCATTCCATCAAGATTTGCCGGCATTGTTGACATCAACCAGTGCAGAGTCTGCATAACAGATTGTTGTGTCATCCATGCAACGACTTTGTACTGCTTTCCCTCTTTTGCTGGAGATGAAAACTTCACCCCTTTCAGCAGAGAGTTTGACTCAATAGCAATATCATTTGCCAGCATTTCGGTGTAGACACCCTTCTTTTCCTCTTGTGAAAGTGTTGTAACTCCCTTCACTTTGGCAATAATTGCATTTGAAAGTTGTCCAAGTGCGTCTGTCTTTGCCTTTTGAGGCGCTACGCCATATCCAACACCCTTCAGCAAGGCTGAGGCAGTGTCAAGCTCTGTGAACTCTTGTTTTGCTTTTGATTTTGTGTTGCCTGACTTCGCAGGAATAGCAGTAGTGCCGCCATCTAGCTCATCAAATGCACTCATCGCCTCTTTTTTTGCCTTATCATATCCATGATTTTTCTTCTTAGGGGAGGAGGCACACGCAGTGCCCCCCCAGATAAAAAGAAGTGCGATAATCAATGCTATCTTTTTCATTGTTTCACCTATTCAATAGTGATTTCAATCTCGCCATTTCCAGCAGCTTTTATGACCAGGAATGAACCTGTATCGCTTACCTTCTCTAAAGATCCTGGACCTTTATAGTGTTGTTTAATTGCACCAAGCAGTTCGTATGCATTTGGAATATTCTTAATCCATGCAATATAACTGAATGATGATTTTCCACCAGCTGTTCGCTTAATTGGTCGCTTGCTGAGTGCTTTTAAAGCACCATACACTGCTGCATCAACGGCAGGGCCATCGCTGCTATTTGAAAGAACGGTCAACTTAAATGGCTTGCCTTTTTTAGCCATCTTCATCCACTCTTTTTTGATTTGAGAGACAACTTTTGCTGCTGCATCATTTGTCGCTTCTTGAATCAGTGCATTCTTGTCGGTCACTTGTCTTTCTGGACTGTACGCACTTGTTGAAGCAACCAATTTACCTGTTGCAGTTTCATACGCTTGAATTTGAACAGAGGCTTTTGCGGTCTCCATTCCAGCTGTTGAACCAATTGCAAGAGAAGATGAAATTGTAACATAGATGTCACTTCCGAGTGAGAGTGCCATATCATGCATTGGATCTGGCTCTGCACCTTCGAGTGTCGAAAGTTTCTGTACTAAGTTGTTCACTTTGTTTGCCTGACTGACAACCAAAACCTCAAATGACTTGTCTTGCAGATACTCTTGCATAACAGCGACTGTTGTGTTTGAGAATTGATCATAGCTTTTTGGCATAACGGCAAGTGTTGGCAATCCGAGCTCTTCGCCAAGATCTTCTTCACTGGTAATAACGCCGATTGATGCCATCTTTTCTGTAATCAATGCAACATCAAGTTTGATAACATAGGCAACCTTCAATTTTCCCGCTTCACGAGTTTTTGATTTAACTGGACTTTGATGGCGAATATAGATATTTGGATTCTCAAACATCTGTGTCTCCATTCCAACTGCCTTCATCTTTTCACCAGCACTTTTCAAAATTGGCTTATCTCCACCTTCGAGTACAAACCAAATTGCAGCGCGTTTTGCATCAAGTGATGCCTGCTCTAAAGTACAACCCATACCCGTTGCACGAACCATCATTTCGCCTGTTCCACTGCTCTCAACAAAAGTTACTTGATAAGAGAGTGGTTTTGGACCTTTATGTGGCGTACAGGTTGGCCCTGACCCACATGATAACATCAAAAAAGCTACGCTTAACAGCGCGATAATCATTGTTTTCTTCATTTTTTACTCCTACGAATAATTGTGTATAAAATTATTATTTACTAACATGAACAGCTCCATCAAACGATTGATATATTCTGTCTTCATATAAATAACTATCTCTAAAATATCGTTTCTCTCCATCCACTGCTTCACCAACAAAAGGAGCTTCAAGGTTTATTCTATTGTTTCTATCTTGACAGCCAAGATAGAAACAATTGTCGTCTTGCATCATCTCACTATCTTTACAACTCACACCGTTGGTATAGACCACTGTCTCGTCTCCTTCATCCGTTCCGAACTCTATTATCTCAAATTTTGTCCGTTTACGCAACCAGAACCACTGCCAATATGTCTCTTCTTCGTAAACAAACAGTTTTCCATCTACAATTTCAAGGTCTTTCACCTTGTAACTGGTTTCAATTTCTCGCTCAAAAACAGGAGTATCACCGCTGATATTCCATACTGAGACCTGTCTTCCATCTGCAACAAACAATTTGTCGTTGAATATTCTGATGTTTCTCGGATTATCTGCATTAATTAAACCAACGCGAGTCAATGCACCACCGTTTATGGTGTAGATACGGATTTTATCGCTTGATGCGGCGAAAAGTCTGCTTCCAGATATTTGAATATTGTTCACTCTGTGACCAATCCATTTAAAGTGATCGTTCTCCAAACTTCCATCTTCTTGTATTTCTGCTGTTTGAATGTCAAATCGCCAGATGTCATTCATTGTGCCTCCAGCTTTGTTTGAAGTGGTACAGTAACCTTGTTCGCCCCATTTACCCCTCTCCTTAACCCACCTGTAGTTACTGGCGCAGTAATGCACGGCTGCCTGACATGAAGCAACAGGAAATTCATCTCCACCATAGTGAAAAGTCAAAGAGTCACAGTTGTCTGCTTCAAAACCACTGTATTGTGGCAGTTTTGTGTCAACGGTAACATATTTATCGTACTGAAGTGTTCGCGGAAGTGGAAAAAAGGATATAATAAAAACAAAAACTCTCATTTCAAGCCCTTTTGTTTTGCCAACGGACAAATCCCCGTCTCCTCACAATAACACTCCCAGTCTCGCATCATAGCAGTTGGGGTACCTATGTTTTTCCAAAGATGCCATTTGCCCCAAAAAACATTGAAACCCATGTCAATTCCACTTGTTTCCTCTTCTGGGCAGTAGATTTTTTCTTTGTCAAAACGGTAGAAACAACCGAGAGTATTTACTCCTCCTTCGATGCTATAATAACTGGCGTAAACTAGTTTATCTCCTTTCAATGACTCAATTTCCCACGCATAATCTCCGTCTTTATTTTTTGGCACTTCATATCTCTTGTATATTGGATTATCAATGTCAGTTAAGTCAACTTCCACAAAGATATTCTGTCGATACACATTGTAAACCAATCTTTTTTCGTTTTCTAGATCTATTCTAGGACTGTGTCCTAATTCATAGTCATCTGTTTCCATTTTTCTGTTAATGAGTGTACATTCATTAATATGTTTCGGATATTTTCTTAAATCGCAATAGTATATTTCTCGGTTGTTGGTGATAAATGTCAAATGGTCTCCAACTATGTTCCCTTCCCCCGTATAGTTGTTTATTCCCTCAAGATTGTGCCATTCCCAATCTTCTGAAGAGGCGTATTTGAATTCAGTAACACTACTTTGTTTCCCCTCCCTTACTTGAATTAAAACCCATTTTCTACCAGCAAATGAAGGGCGAGATAACCATGAATTGTGATTTTTATTGTCGTAAATTAACTCATAATAATATTTTCCGTTTTTTCTTAAAATTGAAACAATAAACGATCTAGGAAACTCTGGATCTCTGTCATAGACTCGTAAAACATATCTATTCTCATTAAAAGAGAGAGTGTCCATTTGCCCCAAAGTCATATATTCATCTTTTTCAGGATCGTATTCAATAGTTCGTAAACTGTGAGTCATACCCATTCCTGCAACTCCGTCACTCATGCCGTGACTCCATATTATCCCCATATTTGCATCAAATCCATGCACGGCAAGCGATCTATCACATTTGTGATAGTAGGACGGATTGGTATATGCTTTCATATCTGGCAACTTACACGGCCATGGATAACATTCTCTCTCCCACTTTTGATTGGGATCTTTTTTTTGAGCTTCGAGATAGACTTGATATTCACTCCAGTTGTCCCACTCCCAGATATTGCGGACACACTGAGGGTCAGTCTCTGTTGGGGTATCACACCCAGGGCGACAAAAAGTGATTTTTCCGTTCTTATCCTCAAATGGGAATGCTGTCTTAATGGTGTTTTCGTTGAATCTCAAATCAAGACAAGTGATTGAATCGGCATCTGGCTTTTCATCAATCGAATCAAAGTCAGACACATTGTCTTCATCAAGTAAATCACGATCAAAATCAGAGAAATCAAGATCAGCATCAACAACTATATCTCTGTCTGCAACAACATCTGCATCTGTTTTTGTGGATGTGGTGGTGCAAGAGATAACAAGAAATAAGATAAACAGTAATCCGTAAGGGCGTATCAACATACGCCCCAATAAACGAGATGTCTTGTAGGGGCGCCCCCGTGTGGTCGCCCGAAAGGCAACAAGGGGTTGCAACCCCTTGTTGAATAAATTTAACATATTACGCATTATATCAACCGCTCCTTTTTATCCTCCTCAGTCCCCCTTAATAAGGGGGATGCCGATAGGCAGGGAGATTAATTATCTACCATCCATCATCATCTTCACAGCCACTTTCATTGTATCCGTTGCAGGTCGAATTACAAGGGGCATCACCGCCGATGTAGTCACCGCTGAGTGTTGTACAGGCAACGATGTTATTGTCGCACACTTCATCGCCTTCAACAACGCCATCACCACAAACAGGCGCCGTCGGATCAAAATAACTGACTCTGACTCCTGTTCCATCGGCAAAATAGCCATACTGACCGGATATGTATGTGTCACCAAGTTCAACGCTGTCACCACTCATCGGATGGAACTCGTACAGATAAGAGTTTTGTTCGATAGTGTAGACTGATGAAGAGAGGAAACAGTCTGCGTATACAACACCGTTGTATGAAGTGAAGTGAGCGTTTTCACACGGCTCATCTTCGGTAAAGCCAAAGTCATCTTCATCAAGATAGTCTGCGTAGACTTGATTGAGTGTTGCTTTATCATAAATCTTGAGACTGTAGCGATCATACGCATAGATTTTATCATCAGTGAGGGCGAGTGTTTCGGTGTTTCCCGATGTATAAACATTGTTGACAACCGTCAAGTTTGATGGATCTGAGATATTAACCACGGTGATGCCGTGTCCATCTGCTGCGTAGAGCAAATTACCTTCAATTACTAATTCGGTAGTGTCTCCAAGCTCTCCAGATGAAAGAACGGGGTTCCCGTAGCTGTCGGTGACTGGACCGGTTGAACTATAGACAAAGTTTGCGGTATTATAGGTGATAAGGAAGTCTTGCAAAACAATGTTGTTCACATCGGAAATATCATACGAAGCAATACCGTTATTTACGGTAACAAAAGCGGTATCGTTTTTGATATCAATATCATGCACCACAAAATCAGTCGGAATTGACAATACTTCTGCTATGTTTGATGGGTTTGAAATATCAAGAACGGTTACAGCGTTGTCAAGTGAGGTATAGAGATAGTTGTTATATCCTGCAACATCGTTGACCAGACCATTCATCTGATAAAATGCGTGATTTCTTGTAGTGAATGGAATACAGCTGTTTCCAAACAGTAAACCACCAAAAAGAGAGCTATCTCTCTGCAAGAAACAGTAGTTTTCATCCGACATATACTTTGTTTCTGTGACAGGAATTTCAACATACTCAATAACAATATTGTTGATATTCTGAATCGTTGGGTCAAATGTAAATGCAGGATGTGTTGTGTTGCCATCCATAATGGGGTTTGCGGCAATCAATTTCCCTTCAACCTCTTGAATAATTACCTTTCTGAAATCCCCCTGAAGTGTAAGAAGCAGTTGCTCCCATATTTCTGTTTCAGTGTTGAATCGCCACATGTCGTTTAGTGCATCGTTGTTAGTATTCATCCCTCCAATAAGAAAAATATATCCAGAACTTTTCTTGAGATTATATATTTTACGATAGGCAGGAGATTGACCTGCTACCTCTTCAAACAGTGTCGTTTCGGTGTTTAATTTAAAAGTTTTTGTTTCACCTCCTGTTGCATCAGAGCCAACCAAGAACAACTTCTCTCCTGAAGATATTATTTGTATTTCGTCGAATGAGTCCTCACTTATTCCTGTTACACTCACATTGCTAACAACAAATTGAGGTCTGTCTTGAGAGTTGGGAAGAGTGATGCCTTCAGGGGGAATTGTTTCAGGAGTAATGGCAAAAAGAGTTTCTTCTGAGGCATCAGGAGTGTGTCCAAGGATATAAATACGCCCGCGATGAGGAGTAACAGCAGTGATTTTAAGAGATTCAGGAAATGATGCAAGTGCTCCCATAATCTGCCAATCAATCCCACCATCTTTTGGACTCATCTCTAAAGTATAGCTTGTAGCTTCATTTTGTCCCGAATGTTGGACAACAGAAAAGAGTTCTCCACTATCAGGTGCGCTCATAAAAAGCATGGCGTTTTCAGGAATGGAAAGAGGTTCAGCAAAAAAGTGCAATACATTATCAATTCTTTTTTCAAGAGACCAGCGTCCAAGTTGATATTTCATCATCTCATCATCCAATATTGTAAGAGGTATTCTCCACCAACAATCAATGCAGAGTTCCATTTGGAACTTGGAAAGGTCAATCGGTGGATCTATTTCAGGGTCGGGTGTTGAGTATACTTTTCCGTGATAATTAAGCTCCATCTTATTCATACTGTAGCGGTGTGCTCTTCCGTATTTTGACGCATCTTTTTTCCAAAAATCAGAACCGGAAAATCGGTCTTCCTTGCTGTTGAAAAAGTAGTTGTTATTGATTGATGTAGCTTCGTTGTTATAGGAGGGAACATCTCCTGCAGATGCTTGAGCTTTTGTCACAGGAACAATATTTGTTGAAATCGCATAATACATGGTATTTTCACTATCCCTCAGCTCTGGAGGAGTTTTTAGTGCCAGACATCTGGGATCGTCTGTTTTATCAGGTCTGTAACATTCATTCCAATACCACCAATCTCGTCTCCAATTCCAATAAACACTCTCTCCTGTTGTAGAAGTCTGTTGGATGGATCTGTATACATCACTGTTTGGATTTGATAAGTATTCAGTTTCAAAACCCATATTTTTCAGAGAATTGCCTGTTTTCGCGGATGATATTCGCATTCTCCAGCTATAAACTGAGGATTCTGAAAAATCATCACTTCCGTGGCTAAAGCCAAACGGAAAAAGCGGTTTTGCAAGATTTGAATTGTCGTTGTATCGCTCTGTTTTATCTGATGTCGAACAGTAACCGTCTTCTCCCCAGAGATGTTTTAGTCGTTTATCCACTGCACAAAAATGTACTGCCGACTGACATACATTGTCATCAAGTGTCAGATTATCATTAATTTGATAGGAGAATCTTGTCACGCAACTTTGAGGATCCTTGCTGTAAAGCGGCATTTGAAGTTCTATTTTAACCGCCGTATCGTCGTATCCCCCAATCCATGGCAAATATGCCTTTCGAGTTGTGAGGTTTTTGACTGTTTTTATCTTATTGTATGCAAATCCATCTCCTATTTGAGGAACAAACAGAGCTTTATCATCGGAATCAAGAACGAGTTTTCCAGCATCATCTATTGTTGGAATCCTCTCTCTCACAACTTCGCCCGGCATATCACAGACATCACCTATGCCATCAAGATCATGGTCAGGTTGCCAGAGATAATTAAACGAAAAGAAGAGAGCTGATCTTCCATTAAACAGGTCAATTTCTGTAGAATAAGTGACAGGAACTCCATTGAAAGGATAAATTGGAGTGGATAAAAGGAACTTATCACCAAAAATATTGGGATTCGAATTGTAGAACTCAATCTCTTCTTCTGTAAAAAAATAACCAAGATCCTCTTCTTTAATATCACTAAAAGCATAATAAATATAACCACCTGAATAAAAAGCCCCGCCCTCATAATAAAGCTCCAGCCCTTTATTTAAGGGTTCATTATTTTCATCAGTTATTTTGAAAAACTTACTTATGGGTGCAGAAATAATTTCACTAAAAGGATTTATCGGTTCAAGTTTGTTGTAATGAAGTGGACAGTTATCACAGCCATCATCTATTCCATCTCCGTCACTATCTAGACCCGTCGCTGAACCGAATCGTCTCGGACATGGATCACACAAATCACCTGTCCCGTCTTTATCAAAATCCGTCTGTCCCGGATTTTTAGTATTGGGGCAGTTATCTAGTTCGTCAACTACACCATCGTTATCACTATCTTTATTCTTGGCAGACAGACAGTCATTGGGAAAATAATCGACACAATGATCATTATCAGCATCAATGTCTACAAGTGATGGGTTGAAATCCTCACGATCCCATCGGCTGTTATATACAGATTCTGCGGCAATATTGTATTCTATGAAATAAAGTGCAGAGGCGATATTGGATCTAACTACCCGTTCAATATCTTCTACGGGCAACTGTTGTGTAACATAATCATTAACATTGTTTAACAATTCAACTGTCATCGCAGGATATGATGGCCAGTCATGTTCAGGCCAATCATTTCCAGTGGAATCTTTAGTTTTCCATCCCGAACGGGAAGTGTCAACAGTATTACCAAAATCCCAACTATACTTAGAAGGAACAGTTTCATTAAGATCAATGCTGTTGTATTCAGAAGATGTTACACCGAAGTTAACTTCTATCCCAGAATACTGAGACAGGACACTTAAATTTTCCAGCTTAACTATATAAGTCGGCATTCCATAACGGTCGTAATAGATCTTTTCCATATTTGATTGAAGAAATTGAACAGCTTCAGGCGAAGCGTTGTAAGCTCTCACAGAATAATAGTTTGAGCTTTCCGTTGCATGAAGTGTTGCAAAAATAAGGAATATTACAGCAACTACTCCTTTTAATTTTAAAGACCTTAGAACATTTTTCATCACTTCCTTCTGTTATTTAAAGACACTCTCACATCCCAATCCCTTTTCTTCACACCAGCACTTGATATCTCGAATTGCTGGAACTGTTCCGGCAGGTGTTTTTCATAACTGATATTGCCCATCAAAAGAGCCGAATCCCATTTCATACATAACGCTGTTTGTCCATGGGGAAACTGTTGGACAATAACTTTTCCTTTGCTCATCATCGTAAATAACTTCATATTTCCAATGGTTTTCACTCATTCTTTTTGCTGAAATGATATATGTTTGTGTGAAAGTTTCTTTGCTCCAATCTCCGTTTGCGGTTGTCAAAAGAAATCTTCCGTAATTGAATCCAGTATAAGCGCCACTGTACCCAACCGGTTCAAACGCATCTTTTTCAATGTGATATGCCATTGCTCGCAGTGAGTTATATCCCGATACATATCCTCCCATCTCAATTCCGGCGATTCCTTCACTGACGCGAAGATCAGAAATTGTTCCCATTGAAGAACCATAATTGTTAACGGCAAGAAACCGATCACAGCTACTTTTCATATTTGTATGAGATGCCTTCATCTCTGTGATGATACATGGCCACGGATAACATTCTGGAGAGGTCTTTTTTTCTTCATCATTCAGATAGGTTTGATAGACACCCCAATTGTTCCAATCCCATATATTTCTGACACACTGCGGATCTGTCTCTGTCGGTGTATCACATTCTGGACGGCAGAATGTTATCTTTCCATTTTTGTCCTTTAATGGAAACCCCGATTTGATGACATTTTGCTGTATTCTCAGATCAAGGCACTGTTCATGAATATCAGCATCAGTTGCGATGTCGTTATTGGAATCGGTGATGGGTGAGTCGTAATCGGTGTCGGTTGTAGCATCACTGTCGTGATGAGTTGAAAGATCACTGTCGCGATCAGTTGAGAGTTGAGTGTCGGAATCATTGTCATAATCGGTTGAGGGTTGAGATGGTGAGCAATTGCAGGAAAACAATAAAAATGTAAAAAATAGTAACACTCCTTTTTTCACCGTCAACTCCTACAGTAAAGTTATTTCGACTCTGTTTTTGTCTTTTTACACTCTTTTGAAGGCTTGCTATACATCTTGCTCATCGCACTGACAACTGGCAGGTGGAAACTAAATGTAATGCCCGCATTCAATCCATGTGAAAATGTTTCATATAGATTTGTGACAGGAGTAGTGCCAAGTCCAACATCAGCATCTCCGTGCATTAAAAATGCAAGGTTCCATCCAGCGTTTATAATCAGCTCAAACTTTGGGGTAAAACTCCATCCAAACTGTAATCGCGGGTTAATATCAATTGTGCCATAAGTTAAGCTGTTATTTGCCCCAACGGAAACGCCACCCATATAGGCAAGTCGTGTTCCAATTCCAATAAAGAATCCGCCAGCGCCAACATAAAATCGCTTATCAAATCCAAAACCACCAAAGTAGTTAAATGGATTTCCGTATGTTGTATTTCCTTCAACGCCATATGAGCCACCCATAAAGAATGAGATATAAAATTCACTCAGCCATGAGGTGTTTGTCGCGTATCCCATATCAATTGCCATTCCCAAATCTAAACCAGGAGCACCAAGCATTCCTCCAAAATCAGCGTTACCATTTTTACCCGACAACAACAAAGCATTGTTGCCCAATCCCAATTGGAAGAAGAGTCCTGTCCACGGATATTCTCTCAGCAAGTCAGCCTCTTCAGCGCTACCTTTTACTCGTTGCAGTGTCGTTTCTGCCTGTTCATCTTTGCAGTTGACAGCAACTTTACGAGCGCGAGCGTATCCCGTCACCTTCCACTTTCCATCAATCTTCTGTCTAATTGAAAATGGGTGATCGACTCTAATATCTTCAATCACACCAAACGGCGCCTTTAACTTGCTTCCATTAACACCAGAAATAGGCATAAAAATAGCGAAGTTATCATCTTTTTTCAGCTGATAGTTTGCATTGATTGCCGCAGCCTTAATTGCTGTTTGATAGGTGTTTTTAAATGAGGCCGTAACCTGCGCTCTATTTGGCAAGAAAGTCATTGTCTGTACATCAAATGCACCTGTTCCGCCGCCACTGTATGCCTGCCACACTCGGTATGAAATAAACTTTTGTTTTTCAGGACTGTAACGATAGATATAGACAGAGACACGAATAGGAATATCAAATTTTATATCCCAACGAGGCAAGTTGCCACCGTTCATAGTCTTGACATAGTAATAGGTCAGCGTTCCGCTTGCGTTTATCTTATCAACATGTGAGGCAAAGACAAAAGCTGAATTCATCAACTGTCTGATGACGCCTGCTGACATTCCAAGCTCTTTCGCCTTGGTCGTAATAAATGTTGCCTGCTCTTTTTCAGGAAGCTCTTGATACCGCTGTTTTGCTGAATCTACCATCAACTTTTGGAAAACAGGAGCTAAATCATCGTTAAGATAGTGTTCGAGATCATTTCTAAAGGTGGTGTTCGATGAAACACCAGGCTTGAAAATGGGGAATGAGCCAATATTTTGAACATTGACCGCGTTTCGCGTATGCAGTGACATCTTACCATCTTGCACCAAAACTTTGTCAAACCGGTTAGTTACCGTCCACTCATAGAAAGTTTTTCCAGCCTTGAGGCGTTGTGACATATCAAGAGGAAACTTCACTCGAATATTCCACCATGAGCAATTCGTTCGTTTGCCACGGGCATCACAATACTTAATCGGCACATCAAGCATATCTTGCTCAAAAGCTAATGCCTCAAAACCAAGAACGACCTTGCGGACATATCTTTTTTGCGTATCGTCACTTGAAATTTGCTTGGCGTCCGACAACGCCGAAAGGGATAAAAAAGAGAAAATCAGTAAAACAGGTAGGAATCTAAACATCACACGACCTCCAAAAAAAGTTGTACCCACTAATTTGCTTCGTAATTGTACAAATTATTTACCAGAGAATCAATTTTTTGCAAAAGTGAATATTTTGATTACTATAACAGCGACTAACGGAGGGTTTTATGCAACGATTGACGATGTTTTTCACGCTTTTGATACTATTGACCTTGACACTTTATGCTGACTATGACGCAGAGCAGGGTGATGTTGATACACTCACAAGTGACGCCGATTTTGTAGCAGTTGATAGTGACCTCTCATCTGTTGATGAAGATGTTGCCGATTCTGATAATGAGATAGCAGACAGTGATACCGTTGAGCCAAACTATGACGATTACAATTTTCCAGATGTGACTGAAAATACAGATAGAGATGCTATAAAAACTGAGCGCATTAAAGCTGATGGCTGCTCGTTGCTCTTTTTATAAGTTATTGTGAGGATTTGATGATACAGATTTCAGATATAGTAAAACAGTTTCCTTTGATGAGTGAAACACGAGGCAAAAAAATAGAGCCGATTGATTGGGCAATTGCCCTCTCTCTCCTCCTTCTTGCGGCATTTCTCTATATTCCAATGCTTGGCAACTTTCACCTGTTTGATCCATGGGAAAATCACTACAGTCAGGTAACATGGGAGACGATGTCTCACAACAGTTTTGCACGACTTTGGTATCGTAACAGTAACCGTTTTTGGTCAAAACCACCTCTTCTTTTCTGGATGCAGATGCCGTTTTTTGCCATCTCCATCGGTGAATTTATGGGAAGATTGCCCATTGCGCTCTTTTCTGTCACCTTTTTGTTCTCATTTTATCTTGTTCTTTCAACACTGTTTCGTCGCAGAACGGCTCTCTTCTCTACACTGATTTTGATGATGTCTCCGCAATTTTTTATGCTCAGTCGTCACATTATGGTTGACCTTCCTTTTCTTGCTCTTAATACGATGGCAATGCTCTTTTTAGCACGATTTATCGTCATGCGAAAAACCGATGTTGCTGATAAAATATGGAAAATTCCTCGGAGAAATCTCTATCTCTACATCTTCTATTTTCTTGAAGGGTGGGCATTTTTGGCAAAGGGGCTTCTCTCTGTTTCAATCCCTGGTGCGGCGTTACTGATTTATCTCCTTTTGACCTTTGATTTTGCCATCTTTTTCTCATGGCGAAACTTTAAACACCACCTTATTGGTATGGGAATCTACCTTGCTGTCGTGATGTCGTGGGTTGGCTATATGTGGTATGATGGTGGATTTGAATTTATCCGTATTTTCATCTGGTTTCACCACTTTAAGCGGGCGATGGGCGTTATTCATAAACCAAATGATCTCTATACTCTCTATGTACAGATTATCGGATATGCTATGTTCCCGTGGAGTGCTTTTATTCCTGCTGCCATCTATCATTTTTTCAAAGATAGGACAAAAACATCTTCATTTCGGACGCATATTTTACTCTTTTCAATGTTTGTTGGTCCCTATTTTTTCTTTTCATATAGCTCTACAAAATTTTATCACTATGTTGCGCCTGTCTTGCCATTTTTAGCCATTATGATTGGCTACTATTTGGATCGGCTGTTTAGTGCTTCGTGGAGTGTAGGTAAAAAGATTGAGGTGGTTGTTGCTATCTTGCTTGTTGCTGCTATTGGCAGAGATATAGGCAATAAATATGGAATATTTGCGCATCTTATTACCTTTTATAATAATAGAAGTTTAGAGCGAGTTCCCTCATTTGATTATGTTATTGCGATTACCTTCACCATCTTTGGACTTGCCCTCTTTATTGCTATTATTAATGATAAATTTCGCAAGAATGCTATCAGAATTATGTTTAGCGTAACGGCTCTCTTTATGCTCTACTATTTTGCGTTTGCGATGCCGGTTATATCTCGATCGTACTCTCTGAAACCGCTTATTGATAAATATCTTGAAGTAAGTCCGAAGCGAGAACCAATTGCTGATTACTACAAGTGGTTTCGCCGAAGCTCATCATTTTGGCTTAAAAATGATATTACCTTTCTCAAAAAAGATAAAGAGAAGTCTGTTTTACGCTTTTTCAATAAGCCGGGAACGCAGTATGTCATTATGAAAAAGAGTGACAAAAAGAGATTTAGCAATTTGATGAAACGGCTTGGTAAGACGGTAACACTTGTTAAAAAAGGCCAGAAAAATCTCTTAATGAGGGTGAGTGGAAAGGGGCGAGCACTTGATGAAAATGCAGTCAAAAAATATCGCCCAAAATCAATTCCTTCAGACGCTGTCTCCTCACATGCAATTTTTGATAAAATAGCAGAGCTAGAAAGTTATAAAATCATCAAAGGAAATGTTGAAAAGAGAGATGGGAAACTGTGGGCGAAAGCAGGTCAAACGATTGAAATCGATCTTTATTTCAGAGCATTGCAAGGCAATATCCCAAAAGATTATATGGTCTTCCTTCACAATGAAGGTGACAAAAAAGATATGCGTACAAAAGGTGATGAAAATATGGCAATGGGAGCATATCCAACCACCTATTGGAAAAAAGGTGACTTGGTTCGTCACCCACTCTCTGTCCGTCTTCCGGCTAATTCAAAAAACAGCTATTACATTCCCTACATTGGACTCTATCAAGAGGATTATCGTGCCAATATCACCAACTTTAAGGATGTTCCTAACGATGGTGATAACCGATTCGAACTTATGAGAATTTGGCTTATTAAATAGTAATCTTTAACCTATATTTATTGAGGTACAAATGAGAGAAATCAAGCGAGCGTTATTGAGTGTTTTTTATAAAGATGGTGTGGTTGATTTTGCAAAATCACTGGCCGCAAAAGGAGTCGTTCTTTATTCTACTGGAGGCACATGGCAGGCGATTCACGATGCTGGAATCAGTGTCGAAAAGGTAGAGGATTACACTGGCTATCCTGAAATGATGAATGGGCGAGTTAAGACGCTCCACCCAAAAATTCATGGTGGTATTTTAGCAAAAAGAGACAATCCAGAGCATATGGAAGCACTGAATAAACATGGAATGGTGCCTTTTGATTTGGTTGCTGTTAATCTCTATCCATTTCGTGAGACTGTTGAACAAGGTGGCTCTTTTGAGGCAATCATCGAAAAGATAGATATTGGTGGACCGACAATGGTTCGTTCGGCTGCTAAAAACTTTCGTGATGTTGCGATTGTTACCGATCCAACAGATTATCTTAATATTCTGAGTGAAATGGAGAAGAATGACAACCATCTCTCTTTGCCTACTCGTTTTTCTCTTTCGGCAAAGGCGTTTTCTCATACAGCATCATACGATGGTTATATCGCGTCATATTTGAGTACGATTAACCATCAAGGTGAGGTCGAGCGTGAGCATCCCGATATGCTACATCTTCACTTTATTAAAAGTAAAGAGTTGCGATATGGAGAAAATCCACACCAGGCGGCAACTCTTTATGTTAATCCTGTTGCTTGCAAAGGGGATTTGGCCTCAGCAATACCGTTGCAAGGCAAGCAGTTAAGCTTTAACAACTATATTGATTTAGATGCAGCAAAAGGAATCGTGCAAGAGTTTTCTCAGCCAGCGGTTGCCATTATGAAGCATACTAATCCGTGTGGTCTTGCAATTGGTAGAGATGTGCTTGATGCCTATGTTTCAGCATTAGAAACTGATCCTGTTTCCGCCTTTGGCTCTGTTATTGGTACAAATAGAGAGGTCGGACAAGAGACAGCAGAGATGATGCGCTCTCTCTTTGTTGAGGCTGTGATAGCTCCCTCATTTTCTCCTGCTGCACTAGAGATTTTTGCAAAAAAGAAAAATCTTAGACTGATTGCAACGGGGATTATGGAAGTCAGCGATAAGAGTGATTACGAATACAAGAAAATTAGTGGCGGATTGTTGATTGAATCAAAAGATAGATTTGTGTTAACTCCGAACTATTTTACCGTTGTCAGTGACAGGAAGCCGACAGAAGAGGAGATGAATGCACTCCTTTTTGCTCAAAAAGCAGTAAAACATGTCAAAAGCAATGCGATTATCATTGCACGAAATCATCGCGCTGTCGGTATTGGTGCTGGACAGATGTCTCGTATAGATGCCCTTGAAAAAGCGATTGTAAAATCTCGTTCAGAGATTAAGGGATGTGTCCTTTCGTCTGATGCTTTTTTCCCATTTAGAGACAGCGTAGACAGAGCTGCAGAAGTCGGCATTGTCGCCATTATTCAGCCAGGTGGAAGTAAGCGAGATGATGAAGTTATCGCAGCGTGTAATGAGCATAACATTGCGATGGTATTCACTGGAGTGAGAACCTTTAGACATTTGTAATATCACATTCGTCGTTTCCTTCGTTGAACGGATGTATCAGCTCAAGACACCTCAAAAAGAAATGTAGTGGCGTGACTCTCTCTTTGGTAGAGTTTTTCTATAAAATCCTTGCTTTTTCTCTAAAATATGTTAGAAGTTTGCCAGTTCTTACCGAGTTGTCACTCGGATCTGTCCTTTTGTTTCTCTTTACACGGGGTATTGGCTATGTGGGCGCAGAGAGCTAAAGCTTTGTTTGATGACATCGAAAAAATTGCCAACAGTATGGAGCTGTCCGTGGTGGA
This sequence comes from bacterium, assembly GCA_023145475.1. Classification (GTDB taxonomy): domain Bacteria; phylum UBP6; class UBA1177; order UBA1177; family JAGLDR01; genus JAGLDR01. The sequence goes on along the minus strand of JAGLDR010000076.1, from coordinate 16,380 downwards.
TATTGAGACACCAGGCAGGGAAAACGGCGTTTTCCGTCTTTTTATTGAACGCATGAATGGCGAGGCGGTATCGCTTGATGACTGTTCAAAAATAAGTCCTGTCGTTTCTGATTGGTTAGATACTCTTGACTCTTTCTCGTTTAAGTATCGACTTGAGGTGAGCAGTCCAGGGCTTGATAGATCAATTCGTCGCTGGGATCATATTGCCCGTTTTATCGGAAGTCGAGTAAAGGTGTCGACAGGAACGGCTCTTGCTGGTCGTCGTCGATTTACTGGTATTTTGCAGAGTGTTGACGAAGAGAAAGAAATTTTTGTTTTGATAGATGATGAAAAAAATGAGTTTGAGATTAGACGAGACAATGTGAAAAAAATGCATGTAATATATGAGGGGAAAATCTAATGGAGTTCAATTTAAAAGAGTTAATTGACCAACTAGTGAAGATGAAAGGTATTAAACGCGAGCTTATTGTTGATGTGTTAAAAGAAGCTCTCTATAAAGCCGTTCAGAAGAAACTGAGTGCAGACGCAGATATTGACATTATGTATGATGATGAGACTGGCGAGCTTGAGGCCTACTACTTCAGAGAGGTGGTTGAAGATGTGAAGGATAATACCATTGAAATGACAATGGAAGAGGCCTTAACGCTTAATGACGAAGTTGAGATTGGTGAAGTGCTTGGTGTTAAAATTCCTTCAGCTGAGCTTGGACGAATTGCGGCACAAGTTGCTAAACAAACTATTATTCAAAAGTTGAAAACATTGAGTGGCGACCTTGTATATGATGAGTTTAAAGGTCGTGAATATGAGATTATTACCGGTACTGTTCGTCGTTATGAAAAGAGTGGTATTATTGTTGATATTGGTAAAGCTGAGGCATACATGCCTTTTAGCCAGCTGATTCCTGGTGAACGCTTTCGTAACAACGACCGCATCAAAGCTCTTATTTTGGAAGTTTCCAAAAATCAGCAAGGGTGCAGCATTGTCTTGAGTAGAATTAACACTCGTTTTATTATTAAGCTTTTTGAGCTTGAAGTTCCAGAAATTAATGAAGAGGTTGTTATTATTGAAGGTGTTGCTAGAGATCCTGGCCACCGTTCAAAAATATCGGTTAAATCAATTGACAGTGATGTTGATCCTGTTGGTGCCTGTGTTGGTATGAAGGGTTCTCGAATCCAAAATATCGTTCACGAGTTGAGCGGTGAGAAGATTGATATCGTTCCATGGCATGATGACTCTGTACAATATATCTGTAACACTCTGAGTCCTGTAGAGGTCAATCAGATTGTCATTGATGAAGATGAACATAGTATGGATGTTATCGTTCCTGATGATCAACTTTCTGTTGCGATTGGTCGTGGTGGTGAAAATGTTAGATTGGCATCACAGCTTACCGGTTGGAGCATTGATATTCAGAGTGAAAGTCAGATGAATATGATGCTTGAAGAGGCAAAAAGAAGATTGCTCTTTATTGATGGCGTTGATTCAAGTATTGCTGACTCTTTGATTACGCTTGGTTATACAACACTCGAAGATTTGATAGATGTTGCTCCAGAAACATTGTCAGAGTTGCCTGATATTACCACAGAGCATGCAAAGAAGATTATTGAGCAGGCCAAAGATATGCTTAAAAAGGGGTTGAGTGCCATTGAGATTGATGAAGAGCTTGAGGAGAAACTGTCAGTGGTTACCTCATCACTTAACTGTATCAATGATGACCAGGCAGCACATCTTGAAGCAAAAGGATATCTCAACCTTGCCGATATTGAAAGTGAGCCAGATACAGATACTTTTGCAAAAAATTCAGAGCTTAGCCTCCGTCGTGCTAGACAGATTCGTTACAGCCTCCAGCTGTTTATTGATGATTTGTATGGACGAAAGAGACAGAAAGGTGGAGAGGGTCTTGATGCAGACTCTTTCTTTGATTTCTCAAAAATAGATAATGATGATGAGGAAGATGAAGGAAAAGGTGAGTAAAACCGAGAGAACATGTCTCTCCTGCGGAGAAACAGCTCAGAAGTCTGAACTGTTCCGCTGGATAAATGCCAACGGCACAATAATGCTTGATTGGCAAGGAAAACTCCCCGGAAGAGGTGTCTACACTCACGCAACCTCGGAATGTATTGAGCACCTTTATAAAAGACGCTCGTTTCCTACACGGTTTTTCACAGGAAAGAAGGCATTTATCACACCATTTTCAGATATTTTCACCCATATTTATACCCTCTCTCTCGGCTCATTTCGCCACTTCTGCTCACTTGGTTTAAAAAGCCATGTGCTCACTGTTGGGCAAGAGGGCGTTGCTGAGAAGTATGGATCAGGCGAAGGTCGTGCAGCGATAATTTTTACTACGAATGATATTTCAGCAAAAACAGTAAAAAAGATTCCAGATACAATAAAAAAGATAGCTACTGCGCTCCCTCTAGACAAAGAGGAGTTAGGAGCATCTTTAACAGGAAGACCAGTCGGTATTTTTGCCGTCGAGCAGGGAAGTTTGTCGGACAGACTCTCCTTTTATGCAACTATAATGACACGCTTTTTTTCAGGAGATGTGCATGCGGATAAGTGATTTAGCAACAGAGCTTGGACTGCAATCCAAGGAAATTATGGATTTTCTTCGCAAAGAGTTTGGTGGAGATTACAAAAGCCATTTTAAAGGGTTAAATGATTCAGAAGAGTCATCAATACGCTCTCGATTTAAGGGTGGCGTGCTTACAGCAAAAGAGCCCAAAGCAGCAAAGAAGACTCTCATTAGAAAGAGGGGTGCAAAACGCTCCTTTATTCCAAGTGATGAGCGAGTTGAAGTAGAAGAGACGACTCCTCCACCAGCAGAGAGTGTTCCAGAGGTAGAGGTCGAGTCGCAAGATGAGCCAGCAGTTGAAACGGCTGCTCCTGTTGCTGCTCCAAAAACTCTCTCACCTGAAGAGATTGCTTTGATGGAATTGCAGCAAGAAGAGGCTCTCGAAGCTCAAAAAGAGGCGGCGAAAGATGCGAAGCCTACAGAAGATGGTGAGAAAAAAGGAGAGAAAAAAGCAAAACCTGTAATTGTGAATATTACAGATGATGATATTCCGTTGCCAGCTGAGAAGCCAGAGCCAGAGGTTGTTGCACCAGCTCCGCCAACGCCAGAGGATTTGCATAAACGACATAAGAAAAAAGTTGTTTTACACCCTGAATCTCAAGAAAGTCATGCAAATGCACATAAAAAGAGCAAAAAAGGTGGACGAAGAAATGATTCACAAGATAGAAATCGTCATGCTAAGGTAAAGGGCGGAACTATTGTTGCTGATGACTTTGGTCGCGGACGCAAGAGATTTAAAAAGAAAAATAGAAAGCAGAAAGTTGCTGTGCCTGCAAATCCAACTAAGGCAATCAAGATGATTGTGAAGGTTGAAGATAGTATCATTCTTTCTGAGCTTGCACACCGTATGGCAGTAAAGTCAAGCCAGGTGATTGGAAAGTTGATGCAGATGGGTGAGATGGCAACACTGAATGATCGTCTCCCATATGAGACGGCACTTCTCCTTGCGGAAGAGTTTGGATTCCAAGTGCAAAATGTGGCGATTAGTGAAGAGACTTTTGTCGAAACAGTTGAAGTGACAGAAGATAATATGAAGACAAGACCTCCTGTTGTTACGGTTATGGGTCATGTCGATCATGGTAAAACAAGGCTTCTCGATACCATTAGAAATACCAATATAATTGATAAGGAAGCTGGTGGTATTACTCAGCATATTGGAGCATATTCAATTGACCTTGATGGCAATTTGATAACCTTCCTTGATACTCCAGGTCACGAGGCTTTTACTGCGATGAGAAGTCGCGGTACGCAGGCAACAGATGTTGTCATTTTGATTGTTGCAGCAGATGATGGTGTTATGCCACAGACTGTTGAAGCTATCAACCATGCAAAAGCTGCTGGCGTGCCGATTATTGTTGCAATTAATAAGATAGACAAGCCTGATGCAAATCCTCAAAAGGTGAGAAATGAACTTCTTCAATATGAGATTGTGGCAGAAGAGCTTGGTGGTGAACATCTTTTTGTAGAGATTTCTGCAAAAGAGAATATCAACATTCAAACACTTCTTGAAACTATCTTGTTGCAGGTGGAGATATTAGAGCTACAGGCAAACCCAGATAAACTTGCAGATGGTCTTGTTATTGAGTCTCGTATGGATACAGGGCTAGGACCTGTTGCAACGACTCTTGTGAGAAATGGAACATTGAAAGTTGGTGATTTGATTGTTGTTGGAACATCAATGGGATTTGTTCGTTCAATGACTGACTGGACGGGACATCGTGTTAAAGAGGCTCCACCATCAATGGCTGTTGAGATTACTGGTCTTGATTCTGTCCCTAGTGCTGGCGAGAAAATCTATGCATTTAAGGATGATCAAAAGGCGAAGGGTCTTGTTGAATGGAGAAAGAAACAAGAACAAGAGAAGAAGTTTGAAGCAGGTTCATCAGGAAGTGGTGTAACCCTTGATAACTTGTTTGAGCAAATTAATGAAGGTAATGTAGAAGAGGTCAATATCATCGTTAAAGCTGATGTTGATGGCTCTGTTGATGCGATTGTCTCTATGTTGAATAAGATTGAGCATGATAAGATGAAGGTGCGTATTATTCACAAGGGAGTTGGTGGTATTACGGAGAATGATATTTTGCTTGCTGCTGCATCACAAGCGATTGTTGTTGGCTTTAATGTTCGTATGGATAGTAAGGCAAAACAGACAGCAGTGAAAGAGCAAGTTGAAGTGAAACAATTCTCTATTATCTATGATTTGATTGATTCAATTAAAGCTGCTCTGACCGGTCGTCTTGCTCCAATTATTAAAGAGGAGTATTCAGGAACAGCAGAGATTAAACAGATATTTAAAGTTGCAAAGATTGGCAGCATAGCTGGCTGTATGGTGACGGAAGGCAAGATTGTGAAAGCGTCAAATGTTAAAGTGATTCGTAACAATGTTGTTGTGTATGAGGGTAAATTGAGCTCTCTGAAACGGTTCCAACAAGATGCAGATGAGGTCAAAGCAGGATTTGAATGTGGTTTGATGATTGAAAATTATAACGACATCAAAGAGGGCGACACCGTTGAATGTTTCCGTGAAACAGAAATTAAAGATGAGGTGAAATAGTGGCACCAAGTGTTCGTCAACAACGGGTAGCACAAGCGATTTCTCGTGGAATCAGTGTTTTGTTATTGCAAGAATTAGGTGATTCTGCACTTGCTTTTGTTACGCTTCAACGGGTAAAACTTTCTTCTGATTTGAGTGTTGCGACCATCTATTATACCATTTATGGTGATCAATCTCGTGAAAAGGTGGCTGAGGCTTTTGACAAACATGGCCGTTTTATTCGTGGACAGATTGGGAAGCAGTTGCGACATCTTCGCATTGTTCCTGAGTTACGATTTATCTATGATAATGCATCTGATGAGATGCAGCGCTTAGAAAAGATTTTTGATGACGCAAAACGAGAAAGTGCAGCAAAGCAAGAGAGTGAAAAGAGTAGTGATGACGAATAATTTTCCTGATTTTATTACCCTTCTTTCTCAAGTGAATTCTATCTTAATTTCTGGACATATTAATCCTGATGGGGATTGTACTGGAACAGCGCTTGCCTGCAAGCAACTGTTTGAAAGTATTGGGAAAGAAGTGACTGTTTATAGTCGTGATTCCTATCCATACAACTTTGATTTTATTAAGGGATATGATGCAGTTTCGCATGAACTTCCTCAGCAAGATGCCGATTTGTATATTGTTGTTGATGCTGGAGCGCCTCACCGAGTAGGTGATGAGTTATTAGAGCATCTGCAAAAAACATCTTCTCCAATTGTTCTGTTTGACCATCATGAGATTAGTGAACAGACGCAAGATTTTCCTTATACATTGAGATATATTGATGAAAATGCGCCAGCAACTTCAGTGCTTATTTTTAGATTAGCACAAGAGATGGGTGTAGAAATAACGACTGATTTCTCTGTGGCTGTCTATGCCGCTTTGCTCAGTGATACCGGTGGTTTTCGTTATAGTAAAACGACTGCTGAATCATTTAGAATTGCAGCTGAACTTGTTGATGCAGGCGTCTCTCCATGGGATGTTTCATCTTCTATGCACAACCGAATCCCGCTGAATGCAAAAAGATGTACCGCAGAGGTGATGACTGATTTGCAAATGCGAAGTGATGGCAAGATTGGCGTTATTGAAATAAAAATTGAGCAAATCGAACGATATGGCATCTCTCCTGATTTAATTGATGGGATTGTCAATGAAGTGCGCTCAATTGATGGTGTTGAATTGGCTGCCCGTTTTCGTGAAGAGAAGAGTGGCGTTTATAAAGTTTCACTGCGTAGTATCGGGCGAATTGATGCTAACGCTATCGCATTACGCTTTGGTGGTGGTGGCCATAAGAATGCCGCTGGATTCACCTTTGAAGGCTCCTATGATGCAGGCGTTGCCATAATTGAGGAAATGTTTCGTGAGCAGAACAAATAGCGCACCCTTTTTTATCTCTGTAAATAAACCAAAAGGAATTTCGTCAGCATTTATGTTGAACAAAATAAAGTGGCGTTTTGGACTTAAAAAAGCTGGCTACTGTGGCACACTTGATCCGATGGCAACTGGCGTGATTGTGATTGCCGCAAATGCTGCAACAAAACTGATTTCACTGGTAACGGATGGAACAAAGAAATACGAAGGAACGATGCAGTTTGGATTGACCTCCGCAAGCTATGACAGTGAGACAGAGATAACGATTGTTGCTGAAAACCCTTTTGTTTCTCAAGAGCAACTCGATACTACGATTCCGCAATTTAGTGGCGTTATTTCACAAATTCCTCCCATCTATTCGGCAATAAAAATTGATGGAAAAAGGGCGTATGCGCTCGCACGAAAAGGTAAAAGTATTGATATGCCATCACGGCAGGTATCTGTTTTTGATATAGCATTGAAGAGTGAAACTCAAAGTGAGGCCTCGTTTAAAGTTCACTGTTCAAAGGGGACCTATATTCGCTCTTTAGTCCATGATATTGGGCAACAACTTTCCTTTGGTGCGGTGATGACATCGTTGACACGCACTGCTGTTGCTGCATTTACTCTTGAAGAGTCGATGCCGTGGAGTGTGGTGCAAGATGAGGCTGCATCATGGGAAGAGTACATCTTACCTATTGAAAGAGTGTTAGCCTCTTTGCCTCACATCGATGTAGATGATGCTCTTTTCAAAATGCTGAGAAATGGTGGTGATATTTCAGAGATTTTTCCTGATTTAGATTCTGGATTGTCGTGGGTTTCCTATAAAAATAGGCCTGCATTTCTACTTGAGAAAAGAGATGAAGTATCGTATTATAAAGCATATCTTTATGGAGAAGAGCAGGGTTAGATTTGACTTAAGCGAGGGTAATATGAAAAAGATTTTCCGAGTTTTAGGGTTTTTTATAGCTTTTTTTCTTCTTTCGTGTTCTTCGCCAGTGTCGCACTTAGGTGATGAAACTTCAGATGATGACAATGATTCATCTCTTTCTATTGTTGCTAAAGCTGGCTTTATTGAGATTGCATCTCACTCCTATATTTTAGATGAAAACAGTATGGAATCAGATAAAGCACGCATCTGGTACTCATTTCATCCTGCTGAGAGTGAGCCAGAGAGTAAACCGATTTTTGTCTTTTTTAATGGTGGACCAGGAGCTGCAACCGCTCTTCTGTTTACCTATAACACCGCGCCCTACACAGCTGATCAAACCATTGCAGCACCTGCAGCCATTGCAAAGAATCCAACGAGTTTTACAGAGATGGGTTCAACCATTCATATTGACGCTCGTCAGACGGGGTTTTCGTATGGTATGGTCTCAAATCCAACCAGTGAAAAAGAGCGTTCAGATTATTATCGGCCTGATAATTTTAATGCCTATGTTGACGCAGCTGATTTTATTCGCACGATTTTGCGTCTTTTGCAGACAATGCCAGAGCTCGAAAATAACCAAATAGTTCTCGTTGGTGAAAGTTACGGCGGGATACGCGCAACCGCAATACTCAATCTGTTGCTTTACTACAATTCAGATAAATATAGCGGTGGAGATATCTACAAAGATAGTGAGCTTTTTAGTGAGATTGACACCCATTTTAAAAAGATTTTTCCTGAAGTAAGTGGTGAGATTTCAGCGAAAGTTGCTGCAAGACAATTTTCACATCAGATTTTGATTCAGCCGCTTTTGACCGGTTACGCACAGATGGATACTTCAGGCAGAATGATGGCGAATTCTCCAACTTCAGCAGTTGCGTGGGTCGAAGCAGAAACAGGTGAGGTTTTTCAAGGGTGCGATGGAGCTGAAGATTGCTATGACCATCGTCAAGTTATGAACTTCATTGGAGATAATGGGTATGATGTCTATTGCTATAAACGAGAGTCAAATTGGCTGTTTGACCATACAGATGTGGGGATAGCGACACTAACTGATGGTACTCTTTTCTCAACACTTATTGGGGCGAATCATACAGATATCCCCTTTTTGTCAGCAAAAGAGAGGAAAGATGTAGCATTTCGTTTTGCGGGGAATGAGGGAGTTTTATTGCCACTTTCATTACAATCTCTTCCCAAATCGGTTGAATTTGTCTTGCAATATAAGGAGGCATATAGAGAGCTCCATCCACTCGTGATAGGTGATTTAGAATCAACACTAGGCACTTTGCCGGAGTGGGATAGCTATTTTATTGATTTGAATCGTCAAATCACGCAGCTCTTCTATCAAGTGAAAGCGTCTCCGTATGATAACCGATTTGGAGATCGGTTCCTTGAAAATCTCGCTTTTGTAAAGAGCTTTATTACCAATGCTGAAGAGGATACGGTTATCTATTCACCGGCAATTCCTGAGGTGCTCAAAGAGTATACACAAGTTTCCAAAGTCTCTCTTAGTGCCGCTCGTTTTGAAGTGCAATATAGTGACGAAACTCTTGGCGAAATCACGAGAGAAGTTACGTTTCCTTACTATGGCGCGAGCTGTCACAGCGTGCCTGTTACAGAGCCTTTGAGATTTTATAATGATGTCAATAGTTGGCTCTTTTCTGATTAAGTCTGGAAATTATTTGTGAGGTCATACAATGCGTAACATATTGGGTCTCTTATGCTCCTGGTAGCTCTAATTCCTTAATCACCACCTGCAAATCACTCCACAAATCTTTTTTAAGTGCAGGGTTTCGCAAAAGTGCCGCCGGATGATAGGTGACCACAACAGGAATATGCTTATAGGTGTGTTTTTGTGCTCGCGCTATCTTTAGTGGGGGAGAAATAGCCAAAAGATGATTCATTGCAACGCGTCCAAGCAGGACTATCATTTTTGGTTTAATCAATTCGATTTGCCGATGAAGATAGGGAATACATGCCGTAACTTCACTGTCAAAAGGGTTTCTATTGTGCGGTGGGCGACATTTTACGATATTTGCGATATAGCACTCACTTCGCGAAATTCCTAATCCACCTTCAATGATTTTTGTAAGCAGTTGACCTGCTCTTCCAACAAATGGTTTGCCAGATTTGTCCTCATCAGCACCGGGACCTTCACCAATAAACATAAGCTGGGCATTTTTATCACCTTCACCAGGAACGGTTGTTATTCTTGTTTCTGAAAGAGGACAGAGGGTACAAGAGCTTACTGTTTCAATCAGCGTTTCGAAAGAGAGAGCTGAAATATCCACCACTTTTTTTGCGGGTAATTCCGGTTGTTTGATGAGTTCTGGTAACTCTACTGCTATCTCTTTTTTCTCTGTAGGGGGCTGAGAAGTTGATGCAACTACATCCTCTCCTCGAAGTGGCTCAATGGAATTAATCCAATCAAACCAAGATTGTTCCTGATTTTTAGCGTTGTTTTTTACGGCCATATCTTAAGATGAATAAGTTGTCTTCAATGGCATTTGCGGCACTTTCTCTGATTTTAGGATCTGGCGCTAACTTGATAATTTTTTTCAAATAATCTTGAACGGTTTTGTTGTTTATCTTTGCAAGAGAGTCAACAGCAATTGACTGTGCAAGAAGTGATTTTTCACGCATAATAAACTCAAACAGAGGTTTAATGCCCTCTTTCTGATTCAGTTGACCAATTGCAATCGCTGCAGTGGTTCTCACCTCTTCTCTTGGGTCAGCGTTGAGCACTTTAATAAGAAATGGTGTGGTTTCTGGATATTCATAGAGTCCAATAATTCCTAAAACAATCTTTTTCCAAGAAATTCCATCTTGTTTAGGAAAGAGCTTGATAAGTATTTTTGCAGTTGCAGGTGATTTAATTCGAACAAAGTAGTTGTTAAATTCCAGTTTCTTTGCACTGTATTCAACTTGTGCATTAGCCTGCAAAACAAGTTCAATAAGGTCTGCGCCTTCATATGCAGACATAATATTTAACAAGATAGAGAGCCAAGTTGCATCTCCTGATAAGAGCTGTGTCTTGAGAACTTGCTTGGCGTTTGGTGCATCAATCTCAATGACAGATGTAACAAAAACAGCTTTGTTCATTGGAGGAGACTTTTCAGGAAAGCACTCACTCGATGGTGGTTGATAGTCAGCTACGGTATTTAACAGTTTGCCAAGAGTAACAGATGCTGCCTTTGAATCTGCATCTACGGCTGCGTAGGCTGCTGCAACTTGACCATCTGGTGAAAAATCCTTTATTTTTGGAAGGACAACATCGTTAAAAAAGATTTCACCTTGAATTTGTGCGCTAAATCTTACGGCAAGGCACGCAACACTGCTGTTTCCTTCCATCAGTGGGGTGTACATATCTTCAGGGAAATTGAGAGCAACATAGCGAGCGATTGATAAGAGTGCTTTTATAGAATTCTTATCACCTTTCTTTATAAAAGAGTCGAGCATTTTAGTGATGTTAAGCTGAGTCTCTTCTGAAAGCATTCCCTCGTGTTTTTCTCTGATAGCACTAATGGCAACTTTCACCAGTTTTGTGCTAATAGGTTGCCAGAAATTTGTTCTATAGGGAGTGATAAATGAGAATGTCAGTTTGTCTCCCATCATAGGTACGGTAATGCCACAGGGGATAACCTCATAATTTTTGCCTTTTTGTTTTGCAAAAAAGAGGTAGAAGGAATTTTTCTTGAATTTTGGCATATTGTATCGAGTTCTAATGATTTCGTTTTGAAAGCCAGTAAGAATGATATCTCCTTTTGGTGTGCCAACAATAACATCAGTTACATTGATACGAGCTTTTGTACGGCCACCCTGCACATAGCGTCCAAAAAAGATAGCATCGGCGTTAGTAACCGCTTTGATAAATGAAGTGCTATCCAATGGTTTTTTTGAATCTTCAATTGCATCGCCCACAAGTGTGAGTGGTGCCAATAAAACTAAAACAAGCAATAACAAATAGAGTATCTTAGACATGACGATTTCTCCCCCATATCAATAATTTTACATCGCGCGACATACCCGCATGATTTGATTTTATACTATAAGAGTGTGTGTGTCAATCAAATTTTAATAATAAAGATGGTTAATGATGTATTATAAATGTGTAGTAGTTGGAATATTTTTCCCATAAAAGATTTCTGTCATCTCTTTTTTGAGTCTTTTGCGGATTTTCTTGCGTTTGTGGATTGGAATTTCTTTTTCTGTAATGCCAAAAAGATAGTTATCTAATTCAAAGTTTTTGAGGAGCATTTTAGTATGAAAGATGTTGTCTTGATAGACATTAACATCGATGGTATGATAGTGGTCGATTGTCTCTGGAGCTATAAAATTCTGAATAGAGTTAAGCCGGTGATCAATAAATATCTTGGAGCCATCTATTTTGCGGGTAAATCCTCGAACGCGATAGTCTAAGTTAATAATATCACTATCAAAACTGTCAATAAGGAAGTTGAGTGCTTTGAGGGGTGATATTTCGCCACAAGTGGAGACTTCTATGTCAACGCGGAAGGTGCTAATGCCATTTTCTGGATGACTTTCAGGATATGTGTGGACGGTTAAATGGCTCTTGTCAAGATGCATCACAACATCGCCTGCTGCAAGAATTTTCTCTTCGCTAATGAGGATAGTAACGCTTGCTCCTTGCGGCTCGTAATCCTGTTTTGCAATGTTTAAAATGTTTGCACCGATAATATCGTTGACTTGCTCTAAAATAGAGGTCAATCGGGTAGAGTTATACTCATCATCAATATATTGAATATACGCCTTTCTATCAGCTGGTGTTGCTGCATAGCAGATATCATAGATGTTAAAACTGAGTGTTTTTGTTAAATTGTTGAATCCGTAGAGCTTTAGTTTTTTCTCTTTTGTCTTTTTCTTTGTTGCCATGGCTCTTCTCCAGACTACAAGTTAGTGTTTTTTATATACGGTGAGAAGAGAAACGCCCTCTCTTTTCACTTCAAAAACTGGTTTCATTCGGCGATATCGCCGTAACAGTTCTGGATATTGTTTCCATCGATACTCATCTGTCAAGACAATATAGTCAGCACTTTCTACAGAGCTATAAACAAAGGAGTTTTGAAGCACCTTTTCTTTTTTAAGAATGCGAGACGATTCGTTGTATTCAGAGCCATTTGGTTCAAAAGCAATGCGTATTCTTTTTGCCTTTTGGCGGTTAATCCAATCAATGAGCTCTGGATAGAAGAGGTCGTAATAGTGGCGTTCAGTACGATAGCTCATCGCCCCTTTTGTGCCACCAATGGCATCATTAAAATAGCTAAGATGCGCACCATCAAGAGCGAGCGTTGTAATAAAAGTAGGCAGAAAAAGCAGAAGGAAAAGTCCAGTTTTGAGCGATTTTTGTATCTCTATCTTATTAAAAACCAGCGCTATTCCAACACCGGCAATCATTGCAAAAAATGGGAAGAATGGTTGAAACAGTTTAACACCACTATAAAAGGGTGCCGGAAGAAACATCAATGCAGTGATTGATATGAATGCAGCAAGCAGCGTGAGGGTCATTGGATAGTTGTTTTTATAATCCAACTTCCAGCGATAGAGTGTAACACCGAGAGTTGCGGCGTAGAGAGTTACGACAGGAGTGGTGATAAGCATCATCAAAGCGGGGGCAGTGATTGGAGGGCGAGGTTCCCGATATACCTCCCCAAAATAGTACATCAAAATTCCATAGTGTTTCATATGAAAGGTGGTATATTCCAAAAATCGGTCAACAGTATGGTGCCACATCCATGGCCAGAGGGCAAAAAAGAGAGGCAGTGAGAAGAGTAACATCGAGACAAATTGCGGAATAAATATGCGGGATATTTTGCCACGGAAAATCTCTTTGCCATGCACGATTAAAAAGTGAATAACAACAGGGAAAAGCATAAAAGGAGCGTTCAATTTTGTTGCAAGAGCCAATCCAAAGAGAGGCCCGGTCATCCATGCCCATCGCTTGCTCTCATAGCCACGCCAATAGGAGTAAACAAAGAGAAATGATGTCCCAGCAACCGCAAAATCAAGTGTTGCCACGCGAGCATGAAATAGTGTTCGTGGAAGAAAAATAAAGGCAAGCGAAGCAAAAAGAGCGACCTCTTTTGAAAATGCCTGCCGAGCAAAACGATAGAGAAAGAGCAAGATAAAAATGGCAAAAAGAGAGATAGGAAGCCGTTGTGCAAGAATTTTGTTACAAAGTCCACTCCATTTATGAAAAATGAGATATCCACTTGCCATAAGTAGTTTTGCAAATGGTGGGTGTTCATGATTTGTTTGCCAATATCTATCTATAAAATCAGGTTTGAGAAGGTTGCCTGTTTTTATCCCCTCTTCAAACCATATTGCATACTGTTCTCCTGCCTCAAGATAAAAGCGTGCATCATCAGTCAACGGCACACGATCTGTGTGGTAGAGCAGCAAAAAGAGATAGAGAAGTGCAAGTAACAGCGGTGTTAGTATGTTTTTTAAATTGCTCTCTTTTTTTATCATTTCTTCATCGTATAGGCTATATTAAAACAGTAGTGCCTTCGTCCTGGCTTTTCTGTTGTAATGGTAATTGTCAGTGGTTTTTTTGGATTAAATCCTTTTAAGGGAACTGTTTTCCAGTCACCTTCAGGAGCGTTGATTTTTTGTGTATGCTCTCCTTGCACAATGGTGGCAATAACGGGCGAACAGTGTTTGCATTTTCCGGTATCTGTAATGCCTGATTGAAATGTAATCTGTGTAGCCGTCGCCATTAGAGGTGTTATTATGGTGATAAATGTCCCTTTTTTATTAAGAGGGTGCGCCCAGACACCTTCGTGCATTTTTTCGTTGAAATTCTCAGTAAGTAGTCCGACATACATCCACGATTTATACCCAGTTTTGTGAACACCGAGCTTGAAGGGCGAGCCTTTTGGGTGATAGGAGCTGGAAACTTTCAGTTTTTCAATCATTGATGAGAGGAGCAGTATTCGTTTGCCACTTTTTTGAGTAAGAAGAAAGAGATAAACACCTGAATCTTCCTGCAATTTCTGAATAGTAAGATTCTTTCGATCTCCAAAATGGGCAACATCATCGTCAAGTGTCAAGAGCAAAAATGAGTGGAGTGTTTCAGTCTGTTTCCACGGTTTATTGCCTGCTGCTCGTATATCAAATTGAGGATATTTTTTAATAAGATGGTCAAAAAATTGTGATGCAGTAAAGAGAGGCATTCCTTGATAGCTACTCTGTTCGATTGTTTTGACAATGGTATGAGGGAGCGAATCAGGAAGCTCACGGAATCGATAGGTAAACAAAATAATAAGTGAATAGAGAAAAATCAGAAGAAAGCCAATTGCAGCAATATGGTATCTGTTTTTTAGAAAAAGAAGGACTTTTTTCAAGAATTCAGGACCTCTCTGCCACCTAAATAGGGTTTGAGTACTTCTGGAACGGTAACAGTCCCATCACTATTTTGATAGTTTTCAATAATGGCAACCATTGTTCGGTCGACTGCCATTCCGCTTCCGTTAAGTGCGTGCAAGAATTGTGGTTTTCCGCCTTCATCTCTAAATCTAAGTGATGCGCGCCGAGCTTGAAATCCACCAGTTGTTGAGACAGATGAGATTTCACGGTAGGCGTTCTGACCAGGCAACCAGACTTCTAAATCAAAAGTTCTCAGAGCGTTAAAACCAAGATCGCCAGTGCAGAGATCCAGAACTTGATAGTGAAGATTCAGCCCTTTTAGGATATCTTCAGCAGAGTTAACCATTCTCTCATGTTCTGCGGTCGAATTTTCTGGTTTTGCAAGCACGACAAGCTCAACCTTATGAAATTGGTGCAGTCTGATGATGCCTCTGGTATCTTTGCCATAACTGCCAGCTTCTTTGCGGAAACAGGGTGTGTAAGCACTATATCTCAGTGGTAAATTCTTTTGTTCTACAATCTCTTCACGGTGGAGATTGACGAGGCTGACTTCAGCAGTTGGGATGAGAAACATATCGTCTGTCGTCTTAAATGCGTCATCTTCAAATTTTGGCAGTTGGCCAGAAGCGGTCATACTTTCGCGAGATACCAAAACGGGTGGGACGATTTCATTATAGCCATTTTTGTCGGCAGTATCGAGCATATAGTTGATAACTGCTCGCTCTAACTTTGCGATATCTCCACTGTAACAAGAGAAACGAGCGCCGGAAAGTTTGACACCTCGTTCAAGACCAAAACCCTCTTTTACGATGTCCCAATGGTTCTGCGGTTCAAAATCGAATGAAGGTTTTTCGCCCCATGAGCGAGTGACCACATTTTCTGTCTCATTTGCGCCAACAGGTGCATTTTCCGATACCACATTGGGGATATTCATCAGAATTTCATTGATTTCATCTTCAACTTTTTTCACAAGAGGACCAAAGTTTTTACCCTCGTCACTCAGCTGTTTAAGCTCTTGTTTGATTGCCTCTTTCTCTTCGGGGGTGCCGTTTCTCATCACGAGTGGCATCTCCTTGGAACGCGCCTTTTGCTGCGCCCTTTTGTTCTCTGATTCTGTCAGAAGATTCTTTCTTTTTGTATTGAGTGAAATCAGCTCGTCAATGAGATGTAACTCTGCGAAATTTCTGTTTTTCAAAGCCTCTTTCACGGCGTCTACATTGTTTTCAATAAATTTAATGTCCAGCACTCTGTTTTCCTCCAGATGAATAGTATGCCGTGCGTATAGTAAATAGGAAACCTTTGAAGCGCAAGAAATTTGCTTTGAAACTATTGAGCATGGTAAAGTGTCTTACTATATGATAAGAAGTTACTATGAGGTTTGAGATGATAAAAAGGTCCGTTTTTGTTTTAGTCGCTGTTTTTGTCTTTCTCCACAGTTGCGATAATTATATTCAAGATATTGGCAGAGTTTCCGATGTAGATAGTCGCGCAGAAGAGCCCGACAGTGATAACAATAATTCCGATGAGGTCATTCTTGATAGTGATGGTGAAAGTGAAGATTCGGCGCAGGATGAAGAGGTCGAGAGCGAAGTCGATGAGGAT
>JAGLDR010000075.1 GCA_023145475.1 bacterium | reverse complement strand
ATTACGGTGTTAGACATTTTTTCCTCCAAGAAATGAAGGAAAAAAAGTTGAGAGTGGAGAGTAGGGGCAGACCCCTGTGTCTGCCCAGTTGAGAGTTAAGAGTGGAGAGTAGGGGCAGACCCCTGTGTCTGCCCAGTTGAGAGTTAAGAGTGGAGAGTTCATTTTATCTTTTTGCTCCACTGTTAATTTGCGAATTATATAATGCATTGAGCATTCTTGATAGGTTGAAGATCTGAGATCTTAATTCATTATATACCGTTATGTCTATGTAATTAAGCTCTAAGGATATTGAAAGATGCGAGAGCGTTTCCATCAAAGATGCATAGGCAATTTGATAAAAATGTGCACGATCTTTTGGTGACTTCCTGCCGGAGCCCTCTGCTATGTTTGCAGAAACAGAAACTGCAGCACGAGTCAATTGAGAAGTTAATCCATATCTTTCTGTTTCTGGAAATAGTTTTACTGCAGAATAAACTGTAACAGCTACATCTTTTGCCATCTTCCAAACATCAAGCTTTTCAAATCCAAAATAAACTTCTTTCAACTCTCAACTCCTTAAACTGATGCGCTAGCATCTCTCACCTTTTCTCTTTCTTTTTTCGTATCGTATGTTTAAATTTCAAAACGGCAAAATTCAATTCAACTGTTGTTTCACTTTCGTCTGATATAACAGTATCCCCAAGAATATCCGTAATTATCTCTCCACTATTTTGCATTAAGTCTTTTTGTTCTTTTTCGTCAGTTGTTAAAGCAAGTTCTCTTACATTTGTTGAAAGTGCTCGTATCTTCGCAAATGTTTCGATAATATAAAAAGTAGCATTTACAGCTTTCTTCCCTTTAAGAATTGTTGCCAACATATACAACCCTTTCTCTGTAAAAACTTTGGGTAATCTTCTGTTTTTCGCAAATTTTGTGGTCGAAAATTTCGACCGCAAAACATCAAACTCGTGTGATGTAACTTCAAACATATAGTCCAAAGGAAATTTGTTAGAATTGTTTTTCACCGCTTCATTAATACGCTTTGTTTCGACACCATAAATTTCTGCAACATCTTTATCAACGACAACCTTCACATCCCTTAACTCAATAATCACCTTCTCAATACTTTCAATTTTAATAATATCCATTCAACTACCTCACCACACAGGAACACCGCTACATTACCCTAACGCCTTTCGCCACCCCACAACGGCTCCCTTTTATAAGGGGAGCTGTCAGCGTGCTGACTGAGGGGTCACATCTTCTAATATACCCGAAATCACCCGAAATGTAAATGTGATTTACCCAAAACGACACAAATGTGATATTCTTGTGACAAAATCTCGACAAAAACTCAGAAAACGGTGTGATTTTAGCATTATTATCACAGGGAATCGTGACATTTCTATGACAAATAAAAGAGATTAATATCATATAATTACCATTGATTTTAGGTGGTTACAAAAGTACAATGTCTCTATGAAATGGAAGAATGCAACATATTTTATAGCTCAGCTTTTGTGGGGCATATCTGTGATCCTTGAGGGCTCGCTTGCCTACAGGGTTGAGAATGAACACACTTTTTTTATCTGCGCTTTCAACATTAATGTGTCGACGACTGAGATTAAAGAGGTGGAATACCACTCTTTTGACACCTCTTTGCGGGTCTATATGAGCGATGAGGAGTACAACAATGTTACGGGACGAATGAACGATTTGTTAAGTCCTGCTATCATCACTTCGGAGGAGGATGAAAATGAGCCACTATTTGATTATAATCCTGATGGGAGCGACTCTTTCACTGAACCCTCGGATGGGAGTTATTGAAAAACTGTCGACCTATTTGAAGGGGAGTGGTGTGACTGCGGCTGCTCTTGAAACAGAGTATAGTTGCCTGCCATTGCAGAGTGTTATTGAGCAGGGGCTGATTCATCTGAAAAAGAGAGAGCGGGATATAATATCGCAGAGACGGGGGCTTCGTGCTTCTGCTCTTCTTCCTGAGATTACTGCGTGGGGACGCTATAAAAGTGATGATAAAATATATCTCTATCAACAAAACAATATCTCGGTCGGCAAAGACTATATAACTGTCGGTCCTGACGATATGAACACCACTTTTGGAGATTTTTCAAGCTGGGAGATTGGTGGTCGCGTCAAATTTAATCTTTCTAGACTGATTTCAAACCCAACTGTCGGGAGATTTGTGGAGCAAGAGCGTTCACTGCAGGAGCAGCGTATTCATCTGATTGATAAAATTTCCTCTACCTATTTTCTAATTGCCATTATCAAGGCGTTAAGAAAAAACAAAATAAATCCATCTGAATCGATTATGACTCAGGCGGAAATTGCAGCACGGACAGGAAACGCGTGGTTTATCAGCATCGGCGGAGAA
>JAGLDR010000074.1 GCA_023145475.1 bacterium | reverse complement strand
GATATTTCAGAAACAAAATCCACGAAGTTTGCTCTACATAATCAAGTTCACTTCCACAACCTGCATCCTTGTGAAGAATATCATCTATATTTTTAAAAGTCTGTTCAAACATCTGTTTTACATCTCCATTATGTTAGCTATAACTTCGTCCAGTTCAAAAACACCTTATTCTAACAAATGGAGTATAGTTTTGTCAATTTTGCGTGAATAAAAAGGGAGAGAAATTAAGACTCTTTTTTTGTGAAAAGATGCACATCTTGCTGAGGGAATGGAATGGATATTCCTTTTTCGTCAAATGCGTATTTAATGCTTTCTAATGTGTCAGAATAGACACCCCAATAGTCACTGACATTGACCCATGGACGGACATTAAAGTTGACGCTACTATCGCCAAGTTCACCAACCACAACAACGGGAGCTGGCTCTTTTAAAATCCGACTATCTTTTTTGAAAACATCCATAACAATCTCTTTTGCTGCTTTGATATCATCTCCGTATCCAATGCCAACTACAAGATCGATGCGTCTTGTTCCCATTGATGAATAGTTGATGATATTTCCACTTGTTAACTGAGCATTAGGGATGATAACTTGCTTGTTATCTGGGGTGGTCAGTATTGTTGTAAATACTTGAATCTCCTGAACAACTCCTAGTGTTCCCGCTCCCTCAATAAAATCGCCAACAGAAAATGGGCGAAAAATTATCATTAAAAATCCAGCGGCAAAGTTTGAGAGTGATCCTTGCAATGCGAGACCGATAGCAAGACCTGCAGCACCAAAAATTGCTACAAAACTGGTTGTTTGAATGCCAAGTTTGCTGAGTGCAGCAAGAATTACCATTGCAAAAAGAGCAATATAGAGGATATTGCCCGCAAATTTTACAATTGTTTCATCAACTTTACGAGCCAATAACACTTTTTGGGTATAATGTTGTATTTTCTTTGCAAACCATTTACCAATAAGAAATATTAGCAGTGCTACTAATAATTTCAAGCCATACTCTGTTGAGAATCCTATCGCTTTATCAGCAACGACACCCCATTCAATCTCTGTAAGTTTTTTCCACTTCATTGTTCTACCTCAGAAAAAATAAAAAATACCTTCCGCACTCTACACTGCTTTTAACCTTTTGGCAAATTAAGACTTCACACTCTTGTTTTAGGTTGTGATAATCTGAAAATAGGGTATAGTTCTTTTGGAGGCGATGATGAATACACTTTTTTTACTGTTAGCACTTTTATGGGGAGCTGGCGAGAGCGTGCCAGATACAATCCATAGCAAAGAGATGTTAAATATTGAAAAGAGTGGTGATGATGTCGCTGTTTTTATTACGCCTCATCCCAAATACATAGCCTATACCATTTTTATTCACACTAAAAAAGGTATCTTGAAAAAAGAGTTGCATAGCCGGAAAAGTCTCTTCAAAGGGGCGGGAAAACAGCTTATTGATGCGCAACTTATTGGGGAAGGTGTCCACGGACCTGAGATTTTGTTTTATCGCAGTTTTTCAAAACAGTATAAGCCACTTCCTTGGAAAGGAGATTTTAAAAAATCGATGAATGTTTTGCGATTGAGTTATCGAGTGAGACCTCTGAGTGAGGAGAAGCGGCTTGAGCCAGTGGCAAACAACGCACTTGCCCGCATTAAAAAAGGAAATCTCTACCACTATACGGCAAAAGAGGGGAGTCTGAGACATACCACTGTCCAAAAAGGAAAAATGGGAGAAAATCTCTATCGGGCGCGCACTCTTGCTGAGGCATGGGAACTGTTGCAAAAAAGTCCCTCTCACCTTTATAACATATTGAATCCACAGTATATATCTTTTTTTAATCGAGAATATTTATCGGAAGGGTTTCATATTGGCGTGCTTATATTTTCGTCAGAATAGATTTGTTGATTTTATCTTTAAAGTGTCGTACTCTCCATTTTGCGCACTATAACGGAGAAAAAAGTGTTTCAACCTGACTTTGCCCTTACTGACAGCCTGCTTAAGAAGCTGAATAGCATAAAATCAGCAGACATATTCTCTCTTTTAGCGACGGAAACAACAGATCTTGAGAAGTTTGCTTTATTGCTCTCTCCTGAGTTAGATATTTCCCAGCTCAAAAAGCTTTCAACAATGGCGTATCAAGAGACTCGCAAGAGATTTGGGCGTGCAATATCTCTCTATATCCCTCTCTATTATGACAATCGCTGTATTAACGGCTGCACCTACTGTGGCTTTAATGTACATAATACCATTAGGCGGCGTGTGCTCTCTGAAGATGAGATTCTTCACGAGGCAAAGCTGATTCGTGAAAAGAGTTTTAAAAGTATTCTTCTTGTGGCAGGCGAGCATCCTCAAAGTGCAGATACGGCAATGCTTACTGCTCTTATCTCAAAATTGCATAAGGTGGGGTTTAGCTGTGTAAGCATTGAGATTGCACCACTGTCAGAAGAGAGTTACCGTCATCTGAGAGATGATTCACATCTTGATGGACTCTATGTATATCAGGAGACCTATAATCAAAAAAGATATTCCGAAGTGCATCCATCTGGACCAAAAAGCGACTATTCTTATCGTTTAGAGACTCCAGCAAGAGGCGCGCAGGCAGGGATTCCACGCATTGGCGTTGGGTTTTTGCTTGGACTACATAACGATTGGCGTGAAGAGGCGCTTAATTTGGCTCAACATCTTCTCTATTTGCAGAAATATCACTGGCAGGCTGAGTATAGCATCTCATTTCCTCGTATTAATGAGGCTGAGGGCGTTTCTGATATCTATACGCCTGTTTCTGATAGACACTTTATTCAGTTAATATCTGCACTGAGATTGCTTTTTCCTTTTGTTGGAATGAGCCTGTCGACAAGAGAGACACCAGAGTTTCGCGATAAGTTGACCCCTCTCTGTTTTACGAATCTGAGCGCTGGGTCGTCAACTGCGCCAGGTGGATATAGTGAAGAGTCAACTGATTTAGAGCAGTTTGAAATTGCAGATGAGAGAGCGCCAGCACAAATTGCTGAGATGCTCAAACAACATGGATTTGATCCTGTCTGGAAAGATTGGGAGTAGCGATGATAAAAAAGAGACTATTTTTCACCTTCATTTTCTTATTTTTCTTATCTCTTGGCGCAGAGCTAAAAAACCAAAGTTACCATTTTTCAGATAACTATCATCTTTTTCTTGTTGCAGATAGTGCAAAGGCAATTAGCTTTTCATCATACCGGTTGACTGCCCCTGATCGTGTTATTGTTGAAATACAAGGAGAGGTGCTGACTCAAAAACTCATTGCTCCAACCGGACCGGTAACGAAGGTTGAGGTGAAAGATGGTGGCGAGACTTTACGGTTGATTTTTTATATTAAAGAGCACTCTTTCTATTCGATATTAAATCGTAATAACTCTATTTTAATCTCTTTTGCCGCAATTCCTCTTGAAGATGAAAATGATTTGACGCAGGCGATTGCTCTCTTAAATGTTAAAAAGGCAGAGCAACGGCAGCAGCGTATTGCAAAGAAGGCGCCACCTGCTGTAGAGAATGATGCCCACGCAGAGGAGAAGATGATTGCGCAACTTGCACTCTCTCTCAAGCAGCAAGAAGAGGCAGAAAAAGAGCGTTTAAGATTGGCAAAGATTGCAAAAATAGAGGCAGAGAAAGAGCAACAACGACAGATTGCTTTGCTGAAGAAAAAACAGGACGATGAACGAAAGCGACAAGCAGAAATCGCACGAATAGAAGCCGAGAAAGAGCAGAAACGCCTGGCAGAAATCGCACGAATAAAAGCAGAAAAAGAGCGGTTGAGATTGGCAGAAATTGCACGAGTTGAGGCAGAAAAAGAGCGGTTGAGATTGGCAGAAATTGCACGAATAAAAGTTGAAAAAGAGAAAGAACGCCAGATTGCTCTGTTGAAACAAAAACAAGAGGCAGAGCGCAAACGCAGAGAGCTTGCACTCAAAAAAGTAGAAGAGGAGCGACTGAGACTTGCTGCGCTTGAAAAAGCTCGCATAGAAAAAGAGCGGTTGCGTCAAGAGGCGTTGCTTAGAAAAAGACAAGAAGAGGAGCGTAAAAAACAAGAACTTGCACTCAAAAAAGCGGAAGAAGAGCGTCAGCGAAAGGTAGAGCAAGCCCGCATAAAAGCAAAAGCAGAGCATGATGAAAAGCTTGCATTACTGAAGAAAAAGAAGGAAGAGGAGAAGCGAAACAGAGAGCTTGCGTTGCTCAAGAAAAAGAAGGAAGAGGAAGAACGAAACAGAAAGCCGGTGCGAAAAAAGTTGCTAAAAACTGCCGATGGCACAACTGTTGCGCTCAAGGTGAGCTCGCCACACTCGGATCGTTCTTTAGATGGTGAAACTCCGATGCTTGCTGTAACACCAGTAAGAAAAGCGGGAGTTTTGAACAATCTCTATTTTCGTAAATATCCTCGTTTTTCTCGTATTACGATGGAGCTGACAGGCGATGTTGACTACCAACTGAAAGAGATAAAAGGTGGTTTTGTTATCAATATTTATAATTTTAAGGTCATCCCAAAACGGTTACTGAATATTATTGATACACGATATTTTAATAGTGTTATTACCTATATATATCCCAAAAAGGCTGATGATGTTTTTAAGATATATGTCAAGACAGGGAAGGGAACAGCAGTGAGGCAATCAAAAGAGGGCTTGATGGTCAATTTTGATTTCTATACCCCGACCATTAAATAATTGTTTTGACATGGCTTTTTATGGGTGGTATTATCATTGTGCCATCAAAAAGATAGTGGCTGATTATTTTGTTAACACAGAGGGAGTATCTCATGGGACAAACTATGATGGAAAAGATTTTTTCCAACCATTCAACTGACAAATCTATTCCAGTAAAACCAGGTAATATCGTATGGATAGGGATAGATTACCGTACCGCACGCGATTTTGGAGGAGCCAATGTTGTTAACAATCTTGAGACCAATTTTGATGGTGATTTGATTGACGATACGACAAAAACAATGTTTACTTTTGACACTGTTGCTCCTGCAAAGACAATTCCCTATGCAGTTAATCAGCATAGATGTCGTCAATTTGCTCGCAAAAATGGCATTGATGTACACGATGTTGATGAAGGGATTGGCTCCCATCTTTTGATTGATCAATTTGTAAAACCAGGAATGACAGTTGTCGGCACAGATAGCCACTTTAACATTATGGGTGCGATTGCCTCTTTTGGGCAGGGCATGGGTGATGTTGATATTTCATACATCTGGAAATCAGGAAAGACATGGTTTGAGGTTCCTGGCAGTGTAAAAGTTACCTTTGTTGGCAAACGCGGACCAGAAATACGAGGCAAAGATATTGTTCTTTTTATGCTAAAAAAGTTTGGAAGCAGAACACTCCTTGGAAAATCTGTCGAACTCTATGGTGAAGAGATTGAAAAGTTGTCACTTGACGAGCGAATTACGATTGCAAGTATGGGTACAGAAATGGGTACAATTTCTCTTCTGATTCCAGTGAAGGGACTTGGCTCTCCGTGGGAGGAAACGCCTCTTGTTGCTGATGCAGATGCACAGTATGATGCTGAATATACTCTTAATCTTGATGAATTAACCGAGCCACAAATTTCAGCTCCACCCTATCCTCACAATGTAAAGAATATCAGTGAGCTAGCAGGGAAAGAGATTGATACAGTCTTTATTGGTTCGTGTACAAATGGTCGCTACAGCGATTTGAAACTGGTAGCAGACATTGTGAAAGGGAAGCGAATCAAATGCAACGGTTTTATCGTTCCTTCGACTCGTGAAGTATATGGCGATTTACTCAAAGATGGCATTATTATGACGCTCTTTGAAGCTGGCTTTGTCGTTTCAAATCCAGGGTGTGGTGGTTGTGCATCGGGTCAGATTGGTATGACTGGATATGGTGAAGTTATCATTTCAACTTCAAACCGTAACTTTAAAGGAAAACAGGGAAATGGAGAGGTACACCTTGCATCGCCAGAGCTTGCTGCTCGAAGTGCATTAAAAGGAGTAATGAGTGCTGACTAATAGTTCGATTTCTCTTCTACTGGTTCTGGATTCTCCTCTAGAATCGAACTCTTCTCCTGCACTTCTGAACTATTTTTTGTATGATTTTATTGCGACACTAGGCAAAAAGGTTGATATCTCTTTGTACTATCCTGTTTTTTCTCACAGTGAGGAGTTTTACTCTCTTTCTGTAACGGAAGATGGAGGTATGACACGATTTGAGACTTTTATTCCCCCTCGCTTTCACTCTCTAGAGGAGAGTGTAGTTAATACAAAATTAGATGATATTTTCACCTATATTTTAAAAGAAAAGAGTTTTGATTTAGTCCATATTATTTCACTGAAAAATCACTCGTTGAACTATCCGCAAATTGCGAAAGAGAGACGACTTCCAGTGATGTTAACAATTTCTGACTTTTTTCTTCGTACGCCGCTTCTTTTTGCTGATGAACAGAAAGGTGTCAAGATATCAAATTTCATCTCTTCGCCTTTCTATGCAGTTATTAGCCGAATTGAGCGTCTTTTTTCTAAAGAGGATGACATCTCATATTGGTGGTATGAACAGATAGGTCGCTATTCATCATTTTATAACAGAACAGCATTTAGCAGTGATACCGTTGATGATTTCTTAGAAAATCGGGCAACAAAAGTTGAAGAGCTTCTTTCGATGGTTGATGTTTGCCACTTCTTTTCTGAATCGCTTTATAGTGGTCGCTATTTTTCTATGATAGAGGAGCATCAAGCAGTTGTTATAGAGCAAGGGATTGATGTGAAATCTGTTGCCCAAAGTCGTCCATTTGAGATTGATGGACCTGTTTCATTTGGATTTGTCGGCGATATTATTCCAGAAGAGGGGATAGAGAAGTTAATTTCAGCAATGAATGTTTTGATGGAAAATGGTCGTCATAATGCTCTGCATATCTATGGTGATGTCTTTCAGAATAGAGAGTACTACAATAAACTGAACAAATTGAGCAAGTCAAAGCATATTCATTTTCACGGTCCGGTTGCACCCCATCGATTGGCGGCAATCCTTGATAGTTTCGATGTTTTAATTGTTCCATCGGAATGGCATCGAAGTGATACCTATCTGATTTATACGACGATTGCACGACGAAAAGCGGTTATTTCCTCTCTTCGTTCTTCAATTGGAGAAATCGTGCGAAAGAATGGAAGAGGTATGGTTTTAGACGAGACAACGCCTGAAACTCTTTATGCAGCAATGATAGAACTGGAAACAAATCGAAAAAAGTTGTATTATCATATGCGTATTATGAATGACTTTCCTTTTGTTGACATTGGAGAGACGGTAGATGCATTTATTACGCACTACAAAAAGATTGCATCGACACCACCGAAAGAGGAGATGTTGCTTGCGCAAAAACGGTTCCGCAAACGAGGGGAACGACTACGGGAAGGACGATGAAAAAACCACAGGTTGAAATTGACAAGGTATTGCTAATTAAAGCTTTTATCTTTTTTGTACTTATTCTGATTACCGCATTTTTTGTGGGAATCGTCGTAGGTCGGCACGCTACTCCTGTGAGTGAAGTTCTGTCTGAAGATGAGATGCGAGAACGACTAGATGATTGTAAAAGCCAGCTTCAAAGAGTGCTCTATAAACATAATCTCAAGGCTGCCTCTCTCTCTCAATGTATGAAAAAAACAGCATCAGTTGAAGACCCCTCAGACAGCAAGCTGCCAGCTCCCCTTGAAAAGGGAGAGCAGTCGGGAAAGGTTGAGCCAGTCGAAGAGGTTGCACCAGTCGAAGAGGTTGCACCAGTCGAAGAGGTTGAGCCAGTCGAAGAGGTTGCACCAGTCGAAGAGGTTGAGCCAGTCGAAGAGGTTGAGCCAGTCGAAGAGGTTGCACCAGTTGAAGAGGTTGAACCAGTTGAAGAGGTTGAACCAGTCAAAAAGGTTGAAAAACCAAAAGCTACGAAGTGTCGCTATGCGATTCAACTTTTTAGCGATACAAGCAGAGACAATGCGCGAAGAGCTCTTTCTCGCATAACTGATATTACAGCTCGTTTAGAAACCGCAACGGTAAAAGGTCGTTTGTGGTATCGCATCCGTTATGGTTGCTTTGCTCACAAAACAGCTGCTGCCGAAGCTCTGAAAAACATTAAGGAGAATTATGGAAAAGCTATCATTGTTGTACACTAGCATTATCCCCATCCTTGTAATATTATTGTTTGGTTCTCCGCTTTTTGCGGAAGATTTGGTGCTAGAAGAAATGAGTGAGACGGAGAAGAAGGCTGAGAAGGCTGCGCCAGTTGAGAAGGCTGCGCCCGCAAAGAAAAAGGCAGAGCCGAAGAAAGACCCCTCAGCCAGCAAGCAGCCAGCTCCCCTTGAAAAGGGAGAGCAGTCGGAGCGCCCAGGCGAAAAAGTTGAACAGGCGAATATTGCGCCAACATCTTTTGTTGTAGCGCCGGTAAGTGATAGTACCGCTGCATTTAATCCTCAGATACTTACTATCGCCACAGATTTGTTTACGAAGGGTTTGACAGAAAATAACATTACTGTTTTGAAAGAGGCCACCAAAGAGAGTGCGACAATTTCTGTTGCGATAACGGCAAAAGAAGCCGGAAAATTGATGACAGTCACCGTAATGCACAACGGAAAAGAGCTTATTGCTCCCCAATCAAAACCTTTTACAGGAATGGGTGAAATCAAGCCGACTTTACAAGAGCTCTCCTCTCAAACGGCCGCAAATATAGTGAAAGTAACGCCAAAAAAAGAGGTTGTCTCACCGCCAGTTGTTGTTGCAGCAACGGCTCTACCCGTGAAGGATGTTCCGATAAAAGTTGACAAGGCAGAGACGGAGAAGAACCCCTCAGTCAGCCAGCTGCCAGCTCCCCTTGATAAGGGAGAGCAGTCGGAGAAAAAAGAAGAGAAAAAGCCAGAGGAGAAGAAAAAGTTTAGAAAAGGTAAGCTGGCAAATGTTGGCTCAAACTATATCGTATCGCCTTTTAATCGCGCTGTTTTGGCAATTGGTATGACAAAAATAAAAGATGATTACTATTTGACGCTTGATCCTCGTGTTTCGATTAATGCTCACAAGATAGGTCTTTTGATGGGCTTCCATCTTCCTTTTAATATTCAGATGTTTTCTACTGATTTTACAGAGGGAGACAGTGGTCAGTTTAAGTTGAGATCAGAGGATTGGGATGAGTGGCAAGACTATCTGAAAGTAATTCAGTATATTGAATATGGAAATAGTGAAGATAATCTCTATTTTGCCATGGGGAGCAACTTTGCTCAGACGCTCGGTCACGGAACGATTATGAAGAATTATATTCCTAATCTTGATCCGACGACATCAACATTGAGTATGCGACTGAACTATTATAACGATTATTTTGGCTTTGAAACCATTTTTGGAGATATTGGTAAAGGGAATATGTTTGGTGGGCTTGTCTTTATCAAACCTCTTTCGATTTTCTTGCACGACTATCACTCTCAATCACTGAGTTTTGGTTTTTCTTTTATGGCAGATAGAAATGCCCCGACACAATTGGGGTTTGTCTCATATCCGGGAATGCCTGATCCTAACACCGATGATTGGGATACAATGAATGCGGCACTTGCTGCTGCTGGTGCACCAACGAGAAATCGTAGAGTTGCTGCAGATGAGCACAATCGTCCAGTTGTTGCGAGTGATAAGTTTCTCTATCTTATGGGTTTAGATACGGAATTTAAGTTCTATAAAAATGAGTTTGTTGACATTAAAAGTTTTGTTGATTATTCGTGGATGGGAACGGATATGAAGCAGGGCGGTGTTACTGTGGGGTTGCTCAATAGATTTAATCTCGATAAAAAACGCAAACATGCAATGCGAGTTCAATTAGAATATCGTTATTCGATGAATGGCTATCTCCCTTCTTTCTTTAATATGTATTACGATGTTGAAAGGATTGAGATGGTTACCAATACTTTTGGTTATGATAACTTTTCTCCTGATGGGCGTAGTAAATACTGGCATGCGCAGCAACAGAACATGGATTTTTCATCTTATTATTGGGAGTGGTCTTATTCATTTGATCAATGGCTGACGCTCTCTACTGGTATGGAATTTTATCCTGATTCTTACAGCTGGTTTGCCTATCTTGAACTTCCTGATTTGTGGATTCTCAGTGCTATGCTTACCTATGTACAAAAAGGTATTAAATATGGCACAACTCTTGGCGAAGATTTTCAGTTTAATGCGATGTTGAAAGGTGTTGTCCGCATTCAAGTGTTACCCATTATGTTTATTGATGCCTACGCCTCGCGAACTGATATGTTCTGGAACGAAGAAATCCCAAGAAAAGAGGACAATTACCGTGGCCACTATGTTGCTGCGTGGCAATGGGGTTTTGATATTGAGATTGGATGGGAATGGGGAAATCGAACAGGAAAAGATGCAAAGAAGGAAAAATAACTTAGAGAGGATGTTAGTATGAAAAAAGTGTCTGTTTTTCTTTTGTTATTATCTCTTTTTACGACAGCACTGTATGGCGCACTCTATCTTAATGGGGTGAAAATTGATGGTCAGCTGAGTGGTCAGACCATTAAAAATTGTACCATTGAATTTAAGAAAAATGGAGATATGCATATTGTTGCTAAAAATTATGAGATTGCACAGAAAGAGAAGCAATCTCCGGCAACTCAGACGGCAAAGGCGGCTGTGCAGAATAAACCGTATTATATTGTTTTTACTGTTGTTTCTGGGTCAATCTCTGTTCCTGTAACTTTCTTTCTTGATGGAAAACAGGTAACTCGTGAGGTTGCATCAACGGGGCAGCTTTCTATTGATCTTGGCAAGGTTTCTGCAGGAAAACATCAGATAGATGTTATTGCAGATGCCAACAAAACTATTGGAGAGTGTTCAGTTGCAATTGGTGTTGGTGTTGAGAAGGCAAATCATACGATAGAGATTTCAGTAGTAACTGAGAAAAAGGGCTCATTTGGGCCTAAAGGTCTTAAACTTGAACATCTGTTCACTGCGGAGTAATGATGAAAATTCTTTTGAGTATTGTGCTACTATTTTTTCTCTCCTGTACAACGGTCAGCGATAAGCCAAGAATTAGTGATGAAAAAAAGGCAAGTAGCCACTACAATCTTGGACTGGCAAAATTTAGCAGTGGTGATTTAGGAAAGGCGCGAAGAGAGCTTGAAATTGCGATAAAATATGCCCCAAATCTTGCGTTCTACCACAACCATCTTGGACTGATTTATATGGCAATGAATGATTATAAAAAGGCCGAAAAAGCTTTTAAACACTCCTATAAAATAGATAAAACCTATACCGATGCTCTGAATACTCTTGGTGTGTTAAAGTTGAAACAGGGAAAGCTTTCCGTTGCTAAAAAACTTTTCATACGCGTTCTTGAAGATCCAATATATCCATGGCCACAATACCCTGAAATTAATCTTGGAATTATAGCACGATTAGAAAAGCAGTATGAGATTTCAGAAAAACACTTTCTATCGGCGCTGAATTATAAGCGAAATGAGTGTACAGCAAGAAAAGAGATGGGCAAACTGTTTGACGACCAACGATTAACGGAAAAGGCAGCATTTAACTATACCCTCTCTTTGAAATATTGTCGGAATGATGTGGAGACCCTCTATCGAAGTGCTGTGGACTATATGCTATTAAAACGAGAGGCAGAGGGTTTGCAATCGTTGAAAAGATGTATGTTGATAGCTGCGAAACAAGATGATCCTTTTGCCATTCCTTTTATGGAGGACTGTCTCCGTCTTGCAAAGCAGTATGGGGTTACAGCGACGACAAGAATTGCACCAGCTAAAGAGATTAAAGGTTCTTCAGTTCAATGACAGATTCCTTTTCTGGTAGAATTATTCGCCATCATCAAACACCAAAACGGATACTATATTCAGTTTTTACGCGAGAAGAAGGGGTAATTAAAGTGCTTTCTCGAAAGAGGACCTTTGCCCTTTTAGATGGGGTCGAACTTTCGCTCTCTCGCCGAGGAAACACCTTCTTTTTACAAGATTACATCATCACATCACCCTCTCCACTTATTGATTTTCCACAGAATTTACTTCCTGTATCCTATCTCTGCTCGTTGGCAAAAGAGTTTCTTTCAAACACCGAGAGTGAACACTATTTTTTAGACACTCTCTCCCGCGATGCACAGCAGGTTATGAATAAAAATACTGTTGGTGAGCTTGAACGGCTCTGGTTGAAGACAACTGGGTTTGGGCGAGGAGATGAGACAACTCCATCAGATATTATACTCGAATGCCTTCCGCATCTTCAACGGTTACGAGATAGTTTCGCCTAGCGGGGCATTCCGACTCTGCCGGGTAAAAACTCCCCGATTATTCAATTTCTATTAGCCGAGATAGAAGGCAACCACCTGATTTAATTCAACTTTCTTGTGGCATACTTGTTGCACTATTGTATCTGTTTTTTGTGGTGTACTATTCGAGGAGGATAGAATGACAAGTAGTGAATACAATCCATTTTCCACTGTTCAAAAGCAATTTGACAATGTTGCGGAGATGATGGGGCTTGATGAGGGCGCTCGCGAAGTTTTAAGAAATGCGACAAGAGAGACAATGGTTCACATTCCTATTAAGATGGATGATAACAGTACCAAGGTTTTTCAAGGATTCAGAGTTGTGCATAACGACTCTCGTGGTCCCGCAAAAGGTGGTGTGAGATTTCATCCTCAGGAGACAATTGGAACGATGCGCGCGCTGGCAATGTTGATGACATGGAAGTGTGCCGTAGTGAATATTCCTCTGGGTGGTGCAAATGGCGGTGTTATTTGTGATCCACATAACTTAAGTCTGATGGAACAAGAAAAACTGTGTCGTGCATGGGTGAGAAACCTTCATAGGACTTTGGGGCCGCAGATTGATATAGCTGCTCCTGATGTTATGACAAATGCTCAGCATATGATGTGGATGCTCGATGAATACGAGGTTATCACTGGCGGAAAATATCCAGGATTTATCACTGGGAAGCCTGTCGCGTCAGGGGGAACTTTAGGGAGAGAGGAGGCCGGCGGATTTGGTCTTGTTTTTACCATTCGAGAGGCATTAAAGGAGTGCAATATCCGTGTGACAGATGCGTCAGCAAGTTTTCAAGGATTTGGACAGGTCTCTCGACACGCAGCAAAGCTTTTTCAAGATATTGGAGGCACTGTTTCCGCGGTTTCATGCTGGTATCCTCATGAATACAAAAGTTATACTTTTAGAAAAAAAGATGGTGTAGATGTCAAAGAACTTCTTCCGATAACCGACATCTTTGGAACGATTGACAAGAGCAAAGCGGAAGCTCTTGGGTATGAGATGATTCCTGGTGATCAGTGGATAAAAGAGGAGGTCGATATACTCGTTCCTGCTGCATTTGAGAATGAAATAACGATAGCGAATGTAGATTTGATTTCTGATAAGGTGAAGATTATTGCCGAGGGTGCAAATAGTCCAACAACGATAGAGGCTGACGCAATTATTCGTGAAAAAGGGATTTTTATGATTCCAGATCTTCTTGCAAGTGCTGGTGGCGTAATTGGGAGTTATTTTGAGCAGGTGCAAGGAAATATGAACTACTATTGGTCTAAAGAAGAGTTTATGGGAAAACTTGATAATGTCATTACAGATGCCTTTATTAGTGTCAGTGAATTTGCTCAAAAGAAAAAGCTGTATATGCGTGATGCCGCCTATGTTATCGCTGTTGATAGAGTAGTTTCTGCCTTGAGAACAAGAGGGGTTATCTAAATTATGGAATATTTTCAAAGAGATTTGTTGAAAGAGTTTTCCGCAGAGCAGGCTTTAGAGAAGAGACAGTTTAGCTCTATTGGAAATGGCGAGATTGGTGGAAAAGCCAATGGGATGATTTCAGTATATAAAATCCTGAGACGACAGTTTTCAAGTGATGAAACGCCTGAAGTAATTGTTGATATTCCCCATTTTATAGTGATAAGGACAGAGTTCTTTGACCGATTTATGAAAGATAATGATTTGTATGAAACCGCCTCTTCGCAGACAAATGATGAGAGACTTCTCTACTATTTTAACAAGGCATCTCTTCCCTCTGATTTGATGGGAAAATTGCGAGTTATTGTCGAGACAACGATGACACCGCTTGCCGTTCGCTCATCTAGTATTCAGGAGGATCGCCTTGATTCACCGTTTGCAGGTGTCTACGCTACAAAAATGTTGCCGAATAACGATGCAAATAGAGAAGAGCGGTTGAAAAAGCTTGTTGAATCCATTAAGTTGGTCTATGCAAGCACTTTTTTCTCCCACGCAAAACTTTATTCAAAAGCGATAGGACAGAATATTGCAGATGAAAAGATGGCAGTAATTATTCAAGAGGTTGTCGGTACAAAACATAATAATAATTTCTATCCCAATATTTCGGGTGTCGCCCGCTCTTATAATTATTATCCTTATGGGCAAAGTAAGCCAGAAGAGGGTGTTGTCAATCTTGCACTTGGTCTTGGAAAGACAGTTGTTGATGGCAGTTTTGTCTGGTCATACTCTCCTGACTATCCAACGGCAAACCCTCCATTTGCTTCGGTTAATGAATTTCTACAGCAGACTCAGAAGAAATTCTGGGCAATAGATATGGGGCGATCTTCTCTTCACAATCCTATGGGTGAAACGGAATATATGTCACACCTCAACCTTGAAGATGCCGAGTATGATGATACTCTTCGACATGTTGCATCAACATACAGTCCAACGCAAGACAGAATCAATATCGGAACAGGAGCAAAAGGCCCTCGTATTATAACATTTGGTCCCATTCTCCTTACCAATGTGATTCCACTTAACGATACGATAAAAAAACTTCTTTCTGCCTGTGAAGAAGCGACAGGAAGCCATGTTGAAATCGAGTTTGCAATGACATTTGACGCACGACAGAAAGAGATTCCTCGGTTGGGTGTTGTCCAAGTGAGAGAGATGTGCGTAGCGGATACAACGGTGACGGTTACGGAAGAAGAGAAGAGCTCTGACAATCTTTTGATAGCGTGTTCAAATACATTGGGGAATGGTGAAACAGATGAGATTTATGATATTATGTTTGTTGATCCAGAGAAGTTTGATTTTAAGAATTCAATGAAAATTGCTGCAGAAATTGCAACACTGAACAAGAAGATGTTAGATGAAAACAGACGCTATCTGCTTGTCGGTTTTGGACGGTGGGGCTCCTCTGAATCATGGCTGGGAATACCAGTAGATTGGAGTGGAATTTCAGGTGCACGGGCGATTGTTGAGCTGACAGATGAGAATAAGATGATTGACATGAGTCAAGGCTCGCACTTTTTTCATAATGTCGCTAATCTTCATATATTTTACTATTCGCTCAACAGAGAGGAGTCTCTTGCACTAGATTGGGAGTGGATGAAACAACAGAAATATTCGGAACAGACAGAGTTTGTGAAAGTTATTCATATAGAATCTCCGTTGAAGTTAAAGGTTGATGGACAAAAAAGAGAAGGGATAATACTCAGATGAATGCAACAGGAAAGAGGCAAGCTAAAAAGTTTAAAGAGCTTATAGAGCGTGCAAAAGAGCTTGATTGTCTCTATAATATTGATGAGCTGATAAGTGATAGTGATATCTCGACTGACGATTTTTTTAGTGGCGTTATTGCTGTCATTCCTGCTGCGTGGACATATTCACGAAATTGTCAGGTGAAGATTGTCTATGAACAAAAGGTCTACCTCTCGGATGGATATCTTGCTAGCGAGCAAAAACAATATTCAGAGATTAGAGTGAAGGAGAGAGTGGTTGGCTCTATTGAGGTCTCCTACCGAGAGTCGGTGATTCGCAATAAAAAGCAACTCTTTTTAAAGGAGGAGCAGAAGCTTCTTGATGCGATTACATCGAGAATTGGAGTAAAGATTGAAAACTCGGAAATTCAAAAGAATTTAACAAAAAACCATGAGCACGATGCATGGCGTATTTTGATTCGCCATCTTGAAAATACCGATTGGCTCCTTTTTAGACGCATAACACAGAAGATGTTGTATCATCTCTGTTGGAATGGTGTTAATCAAGCGAACTCTCTTCTTGAAGAGGCTTCTAGTGTAAGTCTCAACAATAATTTTGGAAAAGAAGATAGTAATATGCCTCTTAAAAAAGAGCCATTAGATAGTATTGCTGAAGAGTCAGAAGCTATTTTTGAGATTGCGAAATATACATTCAGCGGTGATCAGATAGTTAACTTGATTGAGAATTGGATTTTGCATGACAAGACAAGAGATGTTATAAAGGCAATAGATAATCCCAACTCTTCAATTAAAGAGATTGTTGAGGCCGTCAACCGGTTTCATGAAATAAAGAACAAGGGTGAAGTCCTCTCTCTCTCTGGGAAAAAGGGGATTCAAGTTTCACTTGTACGGCGGTTTTTCTCAAATCTTCTTCACTATATCAACATCTCGAAGGAATTTATAGAGATTAGCGACTTTTTTCATCTTGTGAAAAAGGTTATATACCTTCCTGAAAGTCGAGGGAAACTAGGTGGAAAGAGTGCTGGACTTTTTTTGGCAGAAAAGATACTGAAAAAGGCAAATAGTGAAAATCATCTGTTTGACAATGTGAAAGTTCCAAAGACATGGTATATAACATCAGATGGGTTGATTAACTTTATATATAACAATAATATTGAAGAAATTGTAGAGCAGAAATATAAAGATATTGAAGAAATATCGTTAGAATATTCAAATATCGTACAAATATTCAAGAATAGCAGGTTTTCAGAAGAAATTATAAAAGGTGCGCTTATTGCCATTGAAGATTTTGGAGAGAGACCGATAATCGTACGAAGCTCGAGCCTTCTTGAGGATAGCCTTGGCTCTGCATTTTCAGGGAAATATAAGAGTCTCTTTTTGGCAAATCAAGGGACGCAGCAAGAGCGACTTGATGCACTGCTTGATGCAATTGCTGAAGTGTATGCCTCAATGTTTGCTCCCGACCCAATAGGATACAGGATAGAACGAGAGCTTCTTGATTATCCAGAAGAGATGGGAATTATGATTCAAGAGGTTGTGGGAAGCCGTGTTGGTGACTACTTTTTCCCCGTCTGTGCTGGTGTTGCATTTAGTAATAATGAGTTTAGATGGTCACCAAGAATTAAGAGAGAAGATGGTCTGATTCGGCTTGTTCCTGGTCTTGGCACTCGGGCTGTTGATCGTGTTTCTGAGGATTTTCCTGTTCTGATTTCTCCGCAAAATCTTCAATTGAAAGTGAATGTTTCTCCGAGTGAGATAGTTCGCTATGCACCGAAGAAAATCGATGTTATTAACTTGAAGAGCCAGCGATTTGAAACAGTAGAATTTGAGGATGTCCTGAGAGAACACGGTGATCAAATTCCTGCAATTCAGCAGGTTATTTCACTCTATAATAACGATTTTATAACGAGTTCTACCTCTCTTTTGAATATTGATTTTGAAAGAGATACGATGGTGGTAACTTTCGATGGTCTTTTGCATAAAACGCCCTTTGTAAATCAGATAAAAGAGATGTTGGAAATTCTGCAAGAGACGCTTGAAACTCCGGTGGATATTGAGTTTGCCTATGATGGAACTGATTTTTATCTTTTACAATGTCGTCCACAAAGCTCAGTTGGTGAGTTTGCGCCAGATATTATTCCTGAAAATATAGATGAAGAGAAAATTCTTTTTACTGCAAATCAATATATCTCTAACGGTACCGTTCCCGAAATCACTCATATTGTCTATGTTGATCCTCAGAGCTATAGTAAGATAGAGGATTTGTCGACACTTCGGAGTGTCGGGCGAATTGTTGGGAAGCTCAATAGACTGCTTCCCAAAAGACAGTTTATCCTTATGGGTCCCGGAAGATGGGGAAGCAGAGGGGATATAAAATTGGGCGTTGATGTTACCTATTCTGATATAAATAATACCGCGATGCTTATAGAGATATCGATGAAACTTGGTGATTATACCCCTGATTTGAGCTTTGGGACACACTTTTTCCAAGATTTGGTTGAGGCGGGGATTAGATATCTTCCTCTCTATCCTGAGAGAGATGATGTAACTTTTAATGATAACTTCTTTAATAATTCAGAGAATATACTTGAGGATTTGCTTCCTGAGGCTCGTAATCTAAAGGATGTGATTCATGTTATTGATGTGAAGAAGAATAGTGAAGATGAGGTGATGAAAATACTCTTGAACGCTGATACAGATCGCGCCGTTGCCTATTTTGATTCTTCTGTAAAGAATATGAAGCAAAAAGAGAGCACATCAAACAAATGTTACAACGCTGATGATCATTGGAAATGGCGCTCGCATATGGCTGATCAAATTGCAGCAAGCCTCGATGCAACGAGGTTTGGTGTGGAAAATCTCTATCTTTTTGGGAGTGCAAAGAATGGCACAGCACATGCGGGGAGTGATATTAACCTTCTCGTACATTTTATTGGTGATGAAACTCAGCGATCCAAGCTTCTCTATTGGTTTGAAGGGTATAGCACAGCACTTTCGAGTATGAATTATCTGAAAACAGGTGAAGAAATGGATGGATTGCTTGATATTCATATTGTCAGTGATACCGATGTGAAAGCGGGTGTTGGGCTTGCAAAAAAAATTGGCGCAGTTACCAACTCTGCGAGAAAACTTTCTCTGAAATCATGAGTGAGGAAGATATAATGGCTGAGGATGTGAAAAAGAGAGACGCAGAAGAGCAGATAGATGATGATGAGTCTGTAACAGAGGATTCGTTTAAAGGTCTGTGTGTTAATTGCGCTAATCGCCACATCTGTATTCTTTCTAAACGTCCTGGTGGTGTGTGGCATTGTGAGGAGTATCAATAGGCGGTATGAGGATGTATAACAAAAGTATTACAAATCTTTTTGATGGCTATAAGACAGAACACGATATTTTTCATGACTTGATGAAGTATAGAGTGAGAAAGATATTGCTTGTAGCATCGCTGTATGATGCCTTTATTTTGCAAGGAGAGGGGAGTCTCTATGAGCAGATCTATGGAGAGTATGATCAGTTGAATCTCTCCTCTGTCCCTGTAATAAGCAGTGTTGACAATGAAGAGAAAGCAATTGAGAAACTCAAAAATGAGCATTTTGATCTTGTCCTTTTGATGGAGGGAATCCATCTTGAAAATCCAGAACGATTAAGTCGTCAAATAAGAGGGGTAAATAAGACAATCCCGATACTTCTGCTTTTGAACAACAGTCGTGTTGCTACCTTTCTTTCACTAGAAAATAGGCCAAAAGATATTGATAGAATATTTGTCTGGAATGGTGATGCAAAGATATTTCTTGCGATGATTAAGTATATTGAAGATAAGCACAATCTTGAGAGAGATACTCGAAACGGTGAAGTTCGAGTGATACTTTTGATTGAGGATAGCATTCCCTATTACTCTCGCTATATTCCCATTTTTTATACAGAAATTATGCAACAGACGCAATACCTTATGAATAAAGAGAAGATGGATGGTATAAATAAGTTGCTGAGAATGCGGGTTCGCCCCAAGGTTATTCTTGTTTCAAACTATGAGGATGCTGAGGATATATATCATAGATACCGCGAGTCTATGCTTTGTGTTATTTCTGATGTTGAGTATATGAAAAACGGAAAGAGTGACGATAGAGCAGGGATAAGATTTATCAAACATCTTAAGAAGGATGGGTGTGATGTTCCTTTTTTGTTGCAAAGTTCAGCTTCTGTTGACCTAGCGGCAGAGGATCTACATGGAGTCTCTTTTATAGATAAAAATTCTTCTGAACTGGCAGGAAAGTTGAAGAAATTTATAAAGACAAAGTTGGGATTTGGTGAGTTTGTCTTTAGAGATAGGGATGGACGAGAGGTTGCGAGGGCAAATACTCTTGAGAAGTTTACCAGTTATTTGACAAGAATGCCGCATGAAACCTTGCTCCATCATAGTGCGGGAAATGATTTTTCTACTTGGCTTATGGCGCGTGGCGAAATTCATTTTGCTAAACAGATGCGCCAGATGCAAATATCCGACTTTGAAAGTGTGGAGAGTCTTCGAGATTTTATGTTGAACACTTTAACGCAGGGAAAAAGTAAGAATAGAAGAGACGAAACCGTATGGTTTGATAAATCACCAGGTCAAGAGCATGCACATCTTTTACGATTGTCGACAGGATCTCTTGGGGGCAAGGGGCGAGGGATTGCATTTTCTCACAGTTTAATAGAGCGGTTGCGTAAGAGTGATGGGACAAGGATCAAAGTTACTGTCCCCGATACGGCCATAATTGGAACAGATGAGTTTGAGATGTTTATGGCTGCAAACAGCATTTCTGATATTGTTGAGAGAGATGAGGGATATCAGCC
>JAGLDR010000073.1 GCA_023145475.1 bacterium | reverse complement strand
TTCCTCTTGCCGTTAGATCCTCAGGACTTTTTGAGGATATGTTGTCACAGCCGTGTGCGGGGATTTATGACACCTTTATTTTGCCAAATAACGACCCCGATGAGAGCATTAGACTGCAACAGTTAACGGACGCAATTAAGCTCATATATTGCTCAATATTTTCGCCAGAAGCTCGCGCCTATTTTGAGGCGGTTAATTATAAAATTGAAGAAGAGAAGATGGCCGTTATTATCCAAAAAGCAGTGGGCGATGAGTATGATGGCGTTTTTTATCCCCTGATAAGCGGAACCGCTCAGTCATTTAACTACTATCCTTTTGGCGATTTCAAGCCAGAGGATGGGATTTGTTCACTTGCCGTTGGAATGGGAAACTATGTGGTTGATGGTGGACAGGCATTCCAGTTTTCTCCCTCAAACCCAAAAAAGAGTTTGCTTCCTGCCGACTCTCTCCGTGGTAAAACTCAGAAGTTCTTTGAAGTGATTGACATGAAAGTTTCTGAGCGAGATCTCCTTTCAGGTGAAGACTCCTGTTACAGTAAGTTGGATATTTCAGAGGCCGAAAGACAGGGGAATCTTATGCATATAGCATCGACATTTGATATAAATAATGGAAGAATTGTTCCAGGAACAAGAAAAGACGGGCCACGAATTATAAATTATGCCAACATTTTGCAGTATGGGAAATTTCCTCTTGCGGATACGGTTGATTTTGTCCTAAAACTTGGAGAGTACGCTCTCAATACTCCCGTTGAGATTGAGTTTGCACTGACTTTTGATCCAATCACGGGTGAAAATCCTCTCTTTCACCTCTTGCAGCTAAAACCGGTTATTCAAAGTGCTGAGGAGTGCGTTATTGATAGGAAAACTATCCAGAAGAAGAATCTTTTTCTCTACTCTGAAAAAAGTATGGGAAACGGACGACTTGAAACAATAAAAGACATTGTTTTTGTGAAGCCAGATGTTTTTGATAAAACTGAGACTATAGCCATAGCGGAAGAGGTCGAGCAAATCAATAAGATCTTGAAAAAAGAGGGAAAAGAGTGCATCCTGATTGGTCCGGGCCGCTGGGGAACACGAGATCGGTTTTTAGGAATTCCTGTCCATTTCTCACAAATTTCCTCTGCAAGAGTGATAGTTGAGGCGGGATTAGATGGTTTTGAAATTGACGCTTCGCTTGGCTCTCATTTTTTCCATAATATCACCTCAATGAATATCGGATACAGCAACATTCCGTGGCTTGAAAAAGAGTCTTTTATTGACTGGGATTGGATTAAGGAACAACGCATAGTCAGTGACCTCCGTTTTGTCCGGCACATTGAATTGAGAGAGCCGTGCACGGTTGTGATGGATGGAAAGAAACGACTTTTGATTATAGAGAAATAACAATCTAATAAATATCAAGATGAGGACATTTTGTAGCAAGATTATTTTTTTGATAATTTCTGAATCTCTTTAACAGAGAGTTTGGTATATTTTGCAATTGTTTTAATTGGCACTCCATCAGATAACATCTCTTTCGCTGTTTCAATTTTCTCGTGTGTGCGGCGCTCTCCTTGCATTCGTCGTTCTCGTTCGATGCCTCGTTCGATACCTTGTTCAATGCCTTGTTCAATGCCTTCTGCAATTCCTTCATCTCGTGCAGTATCAAAGCTGTTGGTCAAATCTCTATATGTTTTCAAATCTTTTTCATATGCCGTTCGTTCTTTTGTGCTTAAGGCGGAGTATTTTGCTTCAGAGAATATCTGTTTGAATGCCCCTTTTTTATTGAGTTCTTTGGGGATAGATACCATGTCACTGAGGTGGTTGAGGATATAAAACCATTTTTCATATCTTGTTTTACATTCACTCAGTTTGAGGGTGAATTTTGGCATTTCTGCATAGACAAATGTTAGCTTATCTGAAAAAATCTCATGCGTTTTGGTGTTCATAAGTTGTACATGATGAACATACTCTGTTGGCTGCTCAATGACATCACCTTTTTTTGGTTTTGGGGTGAAATCAAAATCCATAAGGGCGATGGCATAAACCGCTTTTAGTTCATAATTCCAACTCCCTTTTGGTGCCTGATCTTGAATGGGAAAAGTTGCGTAATAGAGCATTCTATCTCTGAAAAAGCCTTGTTTTGCCTTTTGCATCTCAATGATAAATTTTTCACCTAGCTCATTTTCGCAATAAATGTCAAAAATTGAGCGTCTATCGTCATCGCTGATGCCAATTTTCTCACTATTTAAGAATTTTATAAATTTGATGGGTCCCGTTTTTTTAGAAAGCAGTTCGTTAAGGAAATCAATGAGGATATCTTTGTTTTTTTCTGTTCCGAACAGGCGTTTGAAGCCAAAATCGGTGAATGGATTTATGAATTGCCCTTTTTTTTCTGGCATCATGACAGCTTCTCCTCAAAGAGTTCTCTTTTATTTTACA
>JAGLDR010000072.1 GCA_023145475.1 bacterium | reverse complement strand
CAGATATTGAGCTTGTTTCAACTGGCGATGTTACGACGCCATCAATTGTTATTAACACTCCTCGCCAAAATTGCACCGTCTCCATTAATCCAGTTGTTGAGTTTGAACTTTCAGAAGAGTTGAAAGAGGGCAGACTGCTTATAATATTTCAAAGTGGTGGCTCTCCCGATGATGTTGTAACAAGAGAGTGGCTGTTTGATGAAGCCCGCCTTGAAAAAGGGGTGCATACGATAAATTGCGCAACGGAAGGAATCAGACCGCTTGTGGATGGAGCATATTACACTTTTAAAATTGAAGGAAAAGATGGTGCAGGAAACTTTTTTTCCTCGTACAATATTACAAGTGTCAAAGCCGATGACAGTGCACCAACCGCGCCTGACGCTGCAAAGCTTTTTGTGCGTAACTATGTCAATGAAGTGGTTATCGGTGCAGGAGAGACGGATGGAGAACCAGGCGATTATTTGAGACTCTATGTTGATGGCTCTTTTGTGGTTCAAGCACTCTTCCCTGCTCCGTATGGCAAAACTGAAATCCACTCTCTTATTACAGGGTTATCAGAAATCGCAGGCAATGAAACAATAGGATATTCATACATTGATGAAGCTGGAAACGAATCGGAGATAACTTCTGATGGCATAATGCCATCTGCACCAACTTCGCCATCTGATACCAGTAAACTTGGACTGCGTGTTGGAACAACTGATTATCAGATAAACAACCCAACAGGTCTTACTCCGGACAGAGATATATATACGGCGTTAGACCTTGATCTAGATCTTATTTTTTATAGTGCGTGGACTGATGGAACAGGCAACTGTAACCCAAGTTCAAACTCGATTCCTGCAGATAAGATTTCCTATGCCACCGAAATTTACTATTTATATAGAGATTCATTTTCCGGTCACTACTCTGACTACTCCTTAAAAGACGGAACAATTGAAAAACTTGTTTCCATCAGAATTTCTGATAACGATTTCAATGGGAGAGTTTCCCCCAACGATAGTATCGAGGTGACAATGTCCGGGGGTGTGGATATACCCTCTGACATATCCTCCATTTCTGCTGGACAGGCACGAGTAGGTGCTGGAAATTATCAGTGGAACGCCGCACTGCAGGATATAAATGTTGTGCCAGTATCTGTTGGTAACGCTAGTACTATTAATGGTGAAGCTTTTTGGATATACGCCTCAGGCACTGATGGTACAGACCATGGCACACTTGAAACTACGAGAAATCTACCGGCTGGCAGCAGCGAATTCGACATAGCACTGTATTTTGCCAATTTTTCAGTTGGAAATATCGATCAATTGAGAATGGATTTTGCTCCACGGGGATCAAACCTGATACTCTCCTATGATGGTGGACACTGTGTTCTGCCAGCAACTCAAATTACCCCTAGTGGAACGACAGGTGGAGTGATTTCACCTGATTTTTAAAAAGTCTGCTTTGATGGAACAAAAATGAATCGATTGAATCTCTTGTTATATAAGAAAACTAATATATTTTTTGTGCGTACACTGTGATTGTGTTACACTTGCGTCTCTCTTACGGGAGATGACACACAGAGCGAGTGGAGGCATAATGATTCAAACAGCACGAGGCGACAGGCTTCATATCGGCATTTTCGGCAAAAGAAACGCGGGAAAATCATCACTGATTAATGCAATTGTTGGTCACGAAGTGGCGATTGTATCGAATGTTGCAGGAACAACCACGGATCCTGTCTATAAATCTTTTGAACTGCAGCCAATTGGCCCGGTTGTCTTTATTGATACCGCAGGCATTGATGATGAGCAGGCTGAGGTTGGGGCATTTCGCGTTAAAAAAGCAGAAAAAGTCTTATCTAAAAGTGATATGGTTTTGCTTGTCTGTGATGTTACGAGTGTCAGTTTTTCTGATGAAGATGCTCTTTTAGCCCTTTTTGAAAAGAAGAAGATTCCTTTTATTATTGTGGCGAATAAGTGTGATGCCTCTTTTTCATCTGAAGCAAAAAGGTGGTTTTCAGTCCGTCCGTTTGTTCGAATAAGTGCTCTCAAAAAAGAGGGAATTACTGAGTTAAAACAGCGTATTATTGAGATTGCTCCAGCTGATTTTGAACCACCGTTTGTTGCTGATTTGATTCACCCA
This sequence comes from bacterium, assembly GCA_023145475.1. Lineage (GTDB taxonomy): Bacteria > UBP6 > UBA1177 > UBA1177 > JAGLDR01 > JAGLDR01. Next base: position 2,635 of record JAGLDR010000072.1, on the reverse strand, counting down.
GGTGAGGTGGTTCTCCTCGTCGCTCCTATCGATTTAGGTGCGCCGAAAGGTCGTTTGATTTTGCCACAGGTGAAGGCACTTCGTGATATTTTAGATGCCGACGCCATTCCGATGATGTGCAAGGAACGAGAGTTGCAAACTGCACTCAGCAGGTTGGCGCAACCACCAGCTTTGGTTATTACCGATTCGCAAGTTTTCGCCCAAGTTGCTGCGGATGTTCCGCTCTCCATTCCTATGACCAGTTTTTCTATACTCTCGATTCGTCAAAAAGGCGATTTGAAAGAGATGGTAGACGCAGTAAAAGCGGTTGATGCTCTCCGTCCTGGCGATAAGGTTTTGATTGCTGAAAGCTGTTCGCACCATCCACTTGAAGATGATATTGGTAGAGTGAAAATTCCTCGCTGGTTGAATGAAAAAGTTGGTGGCGGTCTCATTGTTGAAACCGTTCCTGGTGCTGCCTTTCCTGACAATTTAGCAGAATATAAACTTGTCGTTCACTGTGGTGGGTGTACACTGAACCGCAGAGAGATGTTGCGGAGGCAGAGTGTTCCAATGGAATATGGTGTTCCAATGACAAATTATGGGGTGTTGATTTCCTATCTTTTAGGTGTTTTTCCTCGTGCTTTAGAGCCTTTTGGTGAAACTTTTATGACATTGTCCAATAAAAAAATAGATATTGATAACAAAATAAGAAGAGCCGGTGCGGTTTTTGGGGAGGTTTAGATTATGAAACATATTTTTCTACTTGTTGGTATTATTTTGTTTTTTCCACTGTTTGGTCAGCAAAAGCAAGAGAGTGTCGATGCTATTTTATTGAAAGAGCTCTATCAAAATGGACAGCAACTTTATAGTAGAGCGTTAGGAGAGTGTCAAACACTGCCAGAACGGAGTCAACAGCTGCTTGACGCGATTGTTCAACTGAAAAAAGGTGCATCCGAAAAGAAAAAGAAGGCGTATATTCAACCGTTGACAAATGCAGCGTATCTCCTTGGAATGTTGCAACAAGAGATAACGAAAGTGTGTAAGCGGGTGCAGCTTGTTGATGCGCAGACCTTAAAAATCATTATTGCTAATGATGCACATCTTCTGATTCAGGCAAGAAAGGCCGTAAAGACACGAGCGCAGTATGTTGAGGCGATTCATAATACTGAATATTCAAGATTTTTATTTGATATGATAACGGTACAATCTTTTGTTGATATGCATAAAAAATGGGGCGAAGTTATGTCAAAGAAACATAATAATCCTGGTCAAATTATTGAAAATATATCAAAAGCGAACCATGAGCTACACGACCCGCTTGAAGATACATTAAAGATGCTTCGTTATTATGAGAAACTATGACTTGACACAAGACAAACTTTTTATACAATTCCTAGTGATTGTTTGGTGAGTGTGGAACATAATTAAGCTACAGGAGAGAAGAGATGAGAAATCGATTGTTTTTAGCGTTGGCTGTACTATTTGCTATGCTTTTATTATCGTCATGCGGCGATACAAAAAGTAACGACACTGGTGACGGTGATGATTCAGATGTGACAGCGACTGGACCCTGCGGAAATGGTAAGATTGATGATAACGAAGTGTGTGATCCTAAAATCACCTATGAATGCTGGGAAGCTGGCCACTATTATCCTGATAATAAGGCAGTTTGTAAGGCAGATTGTAGCGGTTGGGATACATCGGCATGTGTAAAGCGAGATGATGCTGATACCTGTGGTGATGGCAAGCTCGATGATACAAAAGAGCTGTGTGAAATGGGTGATACCAAACCATGTTCTGAGATAAAAGATACCTATACTTCTGGCGAAGCAACTTGTAAGAGAGATTGTCGTGGTTGGGATATTCTCAATTGCGGAACTGCTGGCAATAAGGTGTGTAGTTTGATGTTTCTCTGTGCTAAATCATGTGCAGACCAGGCGTGTGTTGACAGCTGTAAAGAGAATGCAAAAGAGGGTGAAGATACAAAAGTTCAGTCTTTGTGGGATTGCTTTAGCTCGACATGTCCTACCGGTGATGACGCAACAGAACAGAAGTGTTTAGAAGAGCAGTGTGGAACAGAGTATTACACTTGTCATCCAGATAAGAAGTGCGGAAACGGCGTAATAGATGAAGGTGAGACTTGTGAAAAAGGTGAGACGAAAACATGTATAGAAGTTGGTCCAGATACATTCCAAGATATGTATGATGCCGTCTGTAACTCACTTTGTAGCGGATTTGATACCTATAACTGTATTCCAAAAGATGCACTTGCATGCTTCCAACTCTACGACTGTATTGTAGAGTGTAAAGAGGATACTGACTGTGTTGCTGCATGTAAACTGAAAGGTTACCGAGCAGCATCAGAGAAGTTTGACGCAATGGAAGAGTGTTATGTTGATGAGTGTGGAGCTTTGGCACCTGAGCAGACCTGTATTGATGAAAAGTGTGAATTTCAAACAAACGCTTGTCATACTCACGCAACTTGTGGAAATGGAAATATTGATGCCCCATATGAAGTGTGTGAAAAGCAAGAGAAAAAGGATTGTGGAGCAGTTGATCCAGAGAAGTATGAATCAGGAACAGGCAATGCTTGGTGTGATATGAACTGTACGGGTTGGACAGTTGGTGGATGTTATGGATTCTGTTCTTGCAC
>JAGLDR010000071.1 GCA_023145475.1 bacterium | reverse complement strand
CCGTTGGTAGAAGAGGTAAAAACAAAAAAAACGCCGTCGCGCCCTGCCCATAACCATCCATCCTTCTACGATATTAATAACTCCCGCATGCTGACTCCTCCTCCAATCCTATCTTCTACGGCAGTGCGCTACTGTGCCAGTAGTTATAGATGGATTCAAGATAGAGGGAAATGGAGTGAACAAGGTTACTGTACCACAGAAATTGACGACTTTTCGAAGGCGTCAATTAAAAACTGGGAACAACGGATAACAGTTGCTGACTCTGTTGGTCAGATTGGTGGCGGTAACGGTTCTCACCAGTTGCTTATAACAACAATCGGTGGTAAAGAGGTTCTGTGGAATTGGCGAGCTGATTGGTATAAAGAAAACTGTTGTTTAGATAATCCAACACGAGAAATATGTAAATCTATCAAAAACGGTGGCGACTATAATAAAGAGTTTACGATGTATTATACGCTCTCGACCGCTGTGTTACCTGTTATGAAGAGTATGCCTCTTTCTAAGATTCCTCCGTACAGCGTTGAAAATGAAGAATGTGCTCCCATGGATGCCGCTTATTTCTCTTCTTACTGATTTGATTGTATTTTCTAAAAATAACAAGTATATTCTTTTCACCTAATTCGGTTGCTTTTAGGGTGGAATAGCGAGGATAGCACATACAATGAAACTAGTAATTCAAATTCCCTGTCTTAATGAGCAAGAGACGCTCCCTGAAACAATCAGGGATTTGCCAAAAAAGATTGCCGGTATTGACTCGATTGAACTGCTTATTATAGATGATGGAAGTGATGATGAAACAGCGGCTGTTGCAAAAAAACTTGGAGCAAAAGTGGTCAGACATCCTCACAATCGTGGTCTTGCGGCTGCGTTTTCGACAGGACTTGATGCCGCACTGAAGATGGGCGCCGATATTATTGTCAACACTGATGCAGATAACCAATATCCAGGAAGCGAAATTCCAGCCATTGTTGCACCAATTATTGCAGGCAAAGCAGATGTGGTGATTGGAGCTCGCCCCATCTCAAAACACCCCCATTTTTCGCCGATAAAGAAGGCGTTGCAAAAGCTGGGAAGTTGGGTTGTTCGCGCGGTTTCAGGCACTTCAGTTCCCGATGCGCCAAGCGGTTTCAGGGCGTTTAGTCGCGATGCTGCATCCCGCATTAATATTTTTTCTAGTTACACCTATACCCTTGAAACTATTATTCAATGTGGTGTGAAAAATATGCGTGTTGTCTCTGTTCCAATATCGGTAAACAGTGATACACGGGAGAGTCGATTGGTAAAATCGATACGAAGCTACATCATAAAATCGGTTCTGACCATCGGGAAAATAATCCTTCTCTACCGCTCGTTTCGCTTTTTTATGTTGATAGGCTCTCTTCTTTTTGTTGGTGGCTCTGTTCTTGGACTTCGCTTTCTTTTTTATTATGTTGCTGGTGGCGGTGCAGGGCACATACAAAGCCTTATTCTTGCGGCGGTGCTTATGATTTCTGGGTTTCAAACGATACTTATCGGCATTGTCACCGATTTGGTTGCATCAAACAGGAAGTTGCTTGAAGAGGTACGCGCATTTCAACGCTTTCATTCTGATGAGGCTAAACAAAAACTCTAAGTTTCATCGGTTTTTGCAATTTTTGCTCTGTAAAGTATACTATTGGAGATGAGATTGATGTAATTCTTGCGAGGTATGTTATGCCTGAAATAAGTAGGTTTTTGGGGATTAGGATTCTTATGTTTTTTAGTGAACACAATCCTCCGCATTTTCATGCCGAGTACAATGAATATAAAATTTCTATAAATATTCAGACGCTCGGTGTAATAGAAGGAAGAGTTCCTTCAAAAGTTTTGGGCTTAGTTGTGGAATGGGCCGAAGACCACCAAAATGAACTTTTGCAAAATTGGAATAAGATAAAAGAGTCTGGCGAATTTAATAAGATTGAACCATTGATTTAATAAGAGGTATGATTTGTTAAGTGTTATAAAGGCTGTCTATCAAAAACAGTATAGAATACTTGTTTATTTTAGCGATAATAAAAAAGGGATTGTTGATTTAGAAGATTATATTTTTAATGGAAAAATGAAGCCGTTTGAAAGACTTCGGTCTCTTGATGCATTTAAAAACTTTAAGGTTGATTATACTCTTACTTGGGGTGATGACTTAGACCTTGCTCCAGAATTTTTATATTTCAACGCATTTAAAAATAACAGTCAACTATCCACTTTGTTTTCTGAATGGGGTTATGTGTAAATTTCTCAAATAATGGAGAAAAAGCCGAGTGAAGATCGGTATTTATAATGAGATTGATATAATGCGCACCATGTTACAATTACTCCTTGACGGGCGGGGTCACGCTAAAAGCATGACCCCGATCCGTGCTTCAAAATGTAGAGGCGTGACACCATCTCGTTCAAACAAAGGAGAAGTAACCGAGTGAAGATCCTTCTTTTTGGTTCAGACCCTCGTTTCAAAGGGGGAATTGCACAATATAACCACTATCTTGCTGAGGCAATTATTGCAGAAGGGCATGAACTGCTTTTTATTGGATTTGAGCAGCAGTATCCATCTCTGATTTATCCGACAGATGATAAAAACCGGGAAGAGGACTCTTTTTCAGAAAAATCGTATGAAGTGGTGCGAACGCTTCCATCGCTCCCTTTTCTTAATCGGAAAACTGAGAAAATAGTGAGAGAGTTTCAGCCAGCCGTTGTTATTATTCCATGGTGGGTCTGGTGGTGGTTTCCAGTATCTCGTGCACTTATAAAAAACACGCCCCACGCAAAGCATATCATCATTGCACACAATATTCTCCATCATGAAGAGAAATTCCCTCACTTTCAGCTCTCAAAGTTTACCATTTCTAAAATGGTGAAAATGGCCGATTTGACCGTTGTTCATAGCAGTGAGACAGAGCGAGAGGCGAAAGAGCAGGGAGCTTCTGAAACGATTTTGTTGCCACACCCTGTCTATCCTCAATTTCAAAGCGATGTTTCAAAGGAAGATGCACGAAAGGAGCTGGGTTTTTCATCTGATGAAACGCTCTTTTTGTTTTATGGTATTGTGCGGCACTACAAGGGGGTTGATCTTGCCATTCAAGCGATAGCGGAGGTTTCTGACGCTCGGCTTATAATAGCTGGAGAGGTGTGGGATGAATCGCTTAAAGATGAGATTAAGAATAATTCTCAGGTTACTCTGATGGATAGTTATATCCCAACAGAGCGTGCAAAACTGCTTTTTGCTGCTACGGATGCTTTTGTTTTGCCCTACCGCTCGGTGACAGGGAGTGGCGTTGCTGCGGCAGTTCTCCCGCTTGGAAAGCCTGTTGTATGCTCGGATTTGCCGCTTTTTTCTGACTATTTTCCTTCTGAGATGTGCTTCTCTTTTACGAGCGGAAGTGCTCCTCATTTGGCTGAAATGATGAGAGAGGTAAAAAAAGAGTTAAAAAACAGCAATTTCCTGTTGAATTTAGAGAGTGCTTCTGCTAGGATAGCTCGCCAGCGGAGCTGGAAGTCACATATTAACGCTATTGTTAGTCATAAGGGGTGTAACAATGAGTGAGCAAAAGTTAAAAATTAGAGATTTGACATTGAGAGATGGGCAGCAGTCTCAACTTGCAACAAGAATGAACCAATCGCAAATCGATAGAGTGCTTCCACTCTTTCAAAAGGCAGGTTTTTGGGCGATGGAGGTGTGGGGCGGTGCAGTTCCTGACTCTGTTATGCGCTATCTTGAAGAAAACCCATGGACTCGCCTTGAAAAGATTAAGGACGGAATTGCAGGAAAGAGCAAGTTGACAGCACTGTCGAGAGGCCGCAATCTTTTTGGTTATAACCCCTATCCTGAAGATGTTATCAAAGGTTTTAATAAGAATGCAGTCGAATCAGGTATAGATATTATGCGTATTTTTGACGCATTAAACGATATTAATAATATGAAATCGACCATTTCAGTTGTGAAAGAGTGTGGTGGGTCTACAGATTGCTGTATCTGCTATACGGTTGATCCTACCTTCAGTTGGAAAGATCGTTTGCGATCATATTTTGGTGGACCAAAGGTGCCAGCTAAGATTTTTGATACTGAATATTTTGTTAGTAAGGCTGAGGAGTTAGAGTCTCTTGGTGCTGATATTATCACGATTAAAGATATGGCAGGACTTATTGATCCCCACACAGCAAAGACATTGATAACGGCGCTTAAGCAACGGATAAAAATACCGATTGATTTGCATACTCATTCAACTCCTGGATATGGCCTTGCCTCTGTTTTGGTAAGTATAATGAATGGTGTTGATATTGTTGATACGGTTATTGCGCCATTTGCTGGAGGTCCTGCTGCTCCTGCATTTGAGCTTGTTGCTCGGTTTTGTGACAAACTCGGCATCACCCTTTCGGTAGATTATGATGCAATTAAAGCGATTCGAAAAGAGCTTTATACTGTCCGTAAAGAGCTTGATGAGTTTGATCAATATAAACTTTTCCCAAAAGATATTGATTCAAGAGACACTCTGCCACCAGAGATTGATGCACTGTTTGATGATGCAATTAAAGCGATTCGCAGTGGTGATTTAGACCGCGCTCTTATCAAAACACAGGCAATTGAAAAGTGGTGGAATTTTCCCGCTCCAAATGAAGTGGTTAGAGAGGCACAGATTCCTGGTGGAATGTATACAAATATGCTTGCGCAGCTGCAAGTAGCTGGGCTGAGTGATTTGCTTCCAAAAGTGCTGAAAACAGTTCCCCGTGTGCGTCTTGATGCTGGTATTCCTCCTCTTGTTACGCCAACAAGTCAAATTGTCGGCATTCAAGCAGTTTCATCTGTTGTTAGTGAGCGAAGTGGGAAATCTTTTTATAAGCAGACATCAATTCAATTTGTGAATTTGGTTAAAGGCTCCTACGGTGCGACGCCATTTCCTGTGAATCCCTCATTTAGAGAGCAGATAACCGGTGTTGCAAAAGAGCAACCATATAGTACCGAGAATTATCAAAAACAGGAAAATCCAACACTGCCAGAATGTGGGGGTGTTTCTCTTGCGATTGATGAGAAAGAGGAGTTGCTTCTTGAGCTCTTTCCTGCTGTTGCTAAAGGGTTTCTTTCAAAACAGCGCAAAAAAGAGTATAATGGCCGCGTGACTGATGAGATTCGTGCGGAGAGGGTGAAGGTTGATGCTGCACAACACTCTCTAATGGAAGGTCTAACTGGAGATTATCAAGGAGAATAGCTGGATGTGGAAAAAGATTTCGTCTCTTGTTAACTCAGGGAAAAAACTGAAGATTTCTCCTGAAAAATTGTTTTCACTTGCCATTGCAAATTCGTTTAAAGGGAGCATCGTAGCCCATGCAAACGATTCAACTGCTGTAATTTATTTTAATCTTCCTGATATCTCTTCAGATAGTGCGATTGAAGCGCTTGCGTTTACGATTTCAACGGCACTTTTTTCTCTTAATGATACCATTGGAGCGGGTAAGTTTAGTGATAATGGCTACCTTTTTCTTCATAAATATATATCAGGATATCCTGATGCTTTGATTGCGTCTAAGCTTCTTCCCCACCGCTCAAAAATTCTAGAGGTGAAGAAAGAGGCATCTTCTCTTCAAAAAGAGATTACGGAGCCTCTCAAGAGATGTTTTGAAAGGCAGCGAGTTCCTGTTGCTGAACTTCTTGATACGACCGTAAAAGGTATCTATTTTTTGCTTCTTACCGGTTTTGCGGTCTTGCATGATCCAACAGCGAGTGAGCAGAAAAAGATAGATTCAGGTGCAACAACTTCAGAGGGAGGTGTTGGGATACCTCAGCCAAAAACAGCAGAAGAGAAGTTAGCAGAGTATCATCAGCATGTGAAAAAGACATCTTCTCCAGAGCAACGAATGAAAAAATATATCACCCATTTAAAGCATTACCGCTCTGTTTTTGATCTTTTTGATAGTGATGCCTCGACCTCTCGTGAAAACATAAAAAAGAAATATATGGAAATCATTAAAAAGCTTCACCCTGATCAACTTTCTGAGCTTGATCCAGCTTTAAAAAAAGAGGCAGAGGATATGCTTGCCCTTATCAATGATATCTATCTTCTTATAAAAGATGATGAAAACTATAAATTGTTGCAACGATTCTCTCTGCTGCAACGACGAATAATGAATAAGACTGATTTTGAGAGAGAAGTTGAAGTTGATGACATGGGTATGAAGGCAGAAGCTCTCTATCGTTTAAAGGAGTACCCGCTTGCATATAAGATGTTTAAGGGGCTCTATGATGAGACAAACTATCCTGAATATCTTGAAAAAATGATGTGGTCTCTCTACAGAGATGAGACCCTTTCGAGACATGATAAAACCCTTTCAGCGCACCAACGAAAAGAGAATCTCACAAAGAAATATCGTGAGATTTTAGAGTTGATTGAAAAGATGGTCTTGATGGGAACAACACCAATTGATGTTATGTTTATTGAAGCTGAAATGGCTGAGAATTTGGGGAAATTGCGTGTTTGTCGCCAGATTCTTAAAGATATTCTTTTGAGAGATCCTCACGATTTTCGTGCAAAAGGGTGGCTGAAGAAAATTATTTTCTATGAAGCTCGTGAACAAAAAGCGAAGAAGAAGTAGTAGATGAAGCTTATGAAGAAGAGACGATTTGCACACAGTGTCCTCATCCTGTTTGGGATACTTTTTTTTGGTTTTTTTCCACTCTTTTCTCGACAAAAAGTTATTATGTATAGATGTTGGAATGATTTGACAAACGAAGTGATTTATACGAATACGCTCAGTAAAGATTGCAAGCCAAAGTATGTTGAGCGGGGCCCTATTTCACATACAAAAGGATACCGTTTGACATCAAAAAATGAGATGGCGTACGATGATATCATTCGTGACGCTTCAACAAAATTTGGGGTCGATTTTTATCTGATTAAAAGTTTGATTAAGGCCGAGTCGCTGTTTGATAAAAAAGCAAAATCGCGTGCAGGTGCGCAAGGTTTGATGCAGTTAATGCCAGCGACAGCAAAACAGTTGGGCGTTACTAATTCATATAATCCAGAACAAAATATTGGTGGTGGAACTCGTTATCTGGCAAAAATGATTAAGCGGTTTAAGAATGTGAAACATGCCATTGCAGCCTATAATGCAGGTCCTGCCGCTGTTGTTTTTTATAGTGGCGTTCCGCCTTACAATGAGACGCAAAATTATGTGCAAAAAGTGGCTAATTATTATCAAAAATATAGTGGAAAATCGTTATGGTAAAAAAGAAGAAGAAAAAAGATGGGTTTAAGCAGAAGACTATAATTAAGAAATTAGTGAATATGAAGCAGGATGTCTTGACGCTTCCTAACTTGCTTACGGCCATTCGAATTGTTTTTGTTCCCTTTGTTCTGTGGCTACTCTATCAAGGAACACCGCAGGCTCGCGCCATTACGCTGTTGCTCTATACCATTGCAACACTGACGGACTTCTTCGATGGCTATCTTGCGCGAAAATATAAAAGTGTTTCCTACACCGGAAAGATGCTTGATCCTCTGGCTGACAAGTTTATTGTCAATCTGACGCTAGTTTTGATGGTGGGAATGGGTGATGTTCCGAATTTGCTTTTGCCTGTGTTGATAATCTTGGCGCGGGAGTTCTATATTTTTGGCGTGCGAAACATTGCCGTTGAGAAGGGACTTACCATTCCTGCTGGACAATCAGGGAAAATTAAGACATTTGTCCAGATGTTTGCCTTGCCGTGTTTTATTGTCAATGAGGAGACTTTTAACTATCTATTTGGATTCTCTTTTAACGCACATAATCTTGGTATGATACTTCTCTGGATTAGCATCTTTTTCTCAGTAACTTCAGCGTATACCTATACACTTCAGGTGAAAAGATTGTTATTTAAAGATTGATTAAAACTGAGCTTTATAGGTTTTATATAATTTCTTAATTTCTTTTTGCAGTGTTGTAATTTCATTTCGAGTATCTTTATCTGTTGGATTCGCCTCACGCAACACTTCAAGTGCCACAGCGTAGGCCTCCTTTTTCATAAGAATTCTGGCAACTTTCATTCGTGTTGCAACATAGTTGTTGATTTCAAAAAGCTGTGTCAGCGTTTTTTGGAGAATCCGTTCATCCCACATTAAAGTTTCATTTTTATCAAGTCTTAAAAGGAGTGTTTTGACTGCATTTTGCTTGTTAATATGGATGATTCTCTCTTTTAAAGCAGTATAGTCTAGATTTTCAGGTTCAATTTGCAGTGCAATCTGCAGTGAGCTCATCGCCTGTTGCAGTTTCTGTTCTTCAATCAATCTTACTGCCTCTTCATAGTGTATGAGGCTGTTTTTCTTTTTCTTGACCTCTTTTTTGGAGATATAGATTCCTTGATCAATCAATTTTTTATCATACTCTTTTCTCATTTCTGGAGTGAGAAGAATTTCAGTTGCTTTTATTCTCTCTTCCCCTTTTTCAAGATGTTTCAGAAATTGAGCGTTCTTTTTTGATACTTGTTTTACATCGTTATAAAATTGATGATATGTTGTTATCCGTTTAGATAGTGTTTCCGTATTTTTCGCAAAAGGCTCTTTTTGAAAGCCAAGTCTGCGATAGAAATCAATATTTCTCCCATATTGAGAGAGAAATAAAACCTCTTTAAGAGCAGTTTTTGGCACATCTTTTAAGGTAGGTGAAAGAGTGAACGATGCCATTTCCATTTGAGGGTAGTGCCGTTTAAATGGCACTACAATCTCAACAAACGGCGATGGGGACTCCTGCTGTGTAGCAGAGTTTCGTTCAAGAAGAACCTCACTAGCAATCAATGAGGTTATAATATTTGTAACTTCTTCTTGCGATAGCGTTCCACATCCGTGAAAAAT
>JAGLDR010000070.1 GCA_023145475.1 bacterium | reverse complement strand
GTCATTACAGTTCCCCTCTCACAACTTTTCTATTGGACACATTGTATTTAATCTGTTTTTTTTTGCAATAATTATTGAAAAAAAAAGAGAGAATGGTTACAATGAAGAACAGAAAGGGTTACAGTGATGCATTGGGTCGATGTTTAACGGGAGGAGTTTATGAGATATTTTCTGGTCGTTTTTATTGGTTTGCTACTCATGTTTGGGTGCGATGAACAAATGTTAGAGCACTGTTCTGTTGAAAAAGTGGAAACAGTTGCTGATGGTTCATTTTATACGATGCCACAATTTTCGCCTGATGGACGAGCGATATTATTTTCTGGAGTAAAGGGTCGTGGGCTCTTTTTTCTTACCATTGAAGATGGTAAAAGGCATAATTTGAGTGCTCATCTTGGTGAGGGATATTCCGCCTCGTTTTCACCAGATGGAAGCTATATTGCTACATCAGTGCAAGCTGGCTCCCTTGGCTTTGCCGTCCTCTACTCTGTGGCTGATAGAGTCCAAGTATGGCGTAGTGAGAGAGAGGGTCGTATTGCACCGCCCGTTTGGAGTAGCAATCTTCCGCTCTGGTTTAATCGTTCACGCCAACAACTTGTCGCACAGCCACTTCAAATGAGGGGTGTACAGCAAGATAAAGAGCAACTGCTCACCTGGACAGAGATGAATACGATTATGGTGAGTCGTAATGGAAAAATCTCAAAATTGACAGATGGATATGCGTCGCAGATTTCGCCAGATGGTAGCAAGCTCTTGTTTAAGCGGAGTGGGTCAATTTATATCTATGATTTTAATACAAAAAATGAACAGAAGATTGCTCGTGGAGATCATCCATCGTGGTCGCCAGATAGCAACTCTCTTCTCTTTATACAGACAACTGATAATGGTGAGAAGATTTTGACCTCTCGTCTTTTTTCTGTCGGTGTTGATGGCAATAATCAAAAAGAGATTGATATTTTTGGCAATTCGATTGTTCTCTACCCAAGTTGGAATCCGAATAAGAATGCCATTCTTTTTGCTGATGACAACGATGGTTCGATTAAAATAGCGAATATTTCAGAAGGAGGTTGCAAATGAAAAAGCTACTTCTTTTAATTACACTGTTTTCCTCATTTTCTTTGATGGCTGCAGAGTCTGATTATCTTATTTGTATCGATCCTGGTCATGGTGGAAGTGATTCAGGTGCTGTTGGTATTGATGGTGATGCACGACCAAATGAAGCTGATTTTGTGCTTGATGCAGGATTGCAGCTGAAGGCACAGCTTGAAGGTCACGGATTTCATGTGATTATTACCCGTTCTGGTGATACCTATCCATCACTTTCTGACAGATCAACTCAGGCAAATTCAAATGGTGCTGACCGTTTTATGTCTATCCACCTGAATTCTTATTCTGATTCCGCAGCTCATGGAACGGAGACACTTGTCTATGCAACTGGGGGTACTTCAGGCGACTTGGGTATAGAGGTGCAGGATGCGATGATTGCCACGATGGGATTCTTTGATCGTGGAGTCAAAGTTCGTACCAATTTATCTGTTCTTAAAAATACGACAATGCCCGCGGAACTTTCTGAAGGTCTGTTTCTCTCAAATCAGATAGAGTTTGACTATATGAATACTAGTGCAGGGGTGACGGCGTATGCAACCTCACTGAAAGATGGTCTCTGTGCTCATCTTGATGAAAGTTGTTCTTCAGGTGGCGATACGGGAGATAGTGGTGACACAACGGATACGGCTGACACAGGTGATACGACAGATACGGGAGATAGTGCCGTTGTTGCACGAGTTATTGGTTTTGCCTATGATGATGCATATAGTGCTACCGATACCGATCATCGTATTGCAGGTGCAGCGGTTACGCTTGCTGATAGCGGTAGCTACTCTGAAAATATGTTCACGGATGCAACTGGGCTCTTTAAGTTTGAAAATGTGCCGTCAGGCGACTACACACTCCATTTTACGGTGACAGGATATCTCTCAAAAGATAGAGCGATAAGTATTGCGGCGACAGATGATCTTTGGGTAAGCACAGGTTTGACTGCAGATAGTGGTGATACGGCAGATACAAGTGATACTGCAGATACTGGTGATACAGCAAATACTGGTGATACGGCAGATACTGGTGATACTGGTGATACTGCAAATACCGGTGATACGGCAGATACTGCAGATACTGCAAATACTGCAAATACTGCAGATACCGGCGATTCAGTAAGTGATGAAGATAGCAGCGAAGTTGACATTGATACCTCTAGTGATGATGAGGATAGTGTCGATAGTGCTGACTCTGGAGATAATGACGCTGATGTTGCAGACAGTGGTGACACTGTTCCCGCTGTGAGTGATGAGGGATGTTCAGTCGTAATTTTGTAAGGTAATCAGATTAAGATTTTAATTTTTCGGTGAGATTTCACCAGCTTTTGTCAGTGCAATTTTTGTTAAAATTGGCCCAATAATTTCAAAAAAGATACTCGATGCGGTAATGGTGGTGATAACAACGATACCTAACTGTTCGCCTGTGGTAATTCCAAGGCCGTCTATCATTTTTCCTAAATCTTTGAATTCATGTTTTACGATAAGAGCAAGACCAATTGCAACGCCAGCTTGAGAGAGTATTCCCATTCCAACATATTTTTTTATCTTCTCCTCAACATGGCCAAACATAGCACCTATTCGTGATCCCCCAACCAGTCCAATGGAGCGAGTGAGAATGTAGACAACGCCTAAAGCTCCAAGTGTGGGGATTGCGGCAATATGGAGGTTTGCTCCTGCTAAAGTGAAAAAGAGGATGAAGAGAATAGGCATCAAAACAGGGAGTTTGTCATGCAGTGATTGTGTCAAAGAGTGTGGCTGCGTATTGACGATAACCATACCAATAATCATATTGGTGAGAATCAATGAAAGATGTAAGAGTTGGCTCAATCCACAGACGACAAGGACAAGGGTGACAACCAAAATCAGTATATCTCTTTTATTGGTCAGTTTTCTTGCAAGAAATGCAAATGCAAATGCGCCGATTACGCCGACAACAAGGCTGAGAAACACTTCAAGTAGTGGTGTTGAAAGCATCTGCATAAAGCTCTCTTCTGCTCCACCACTCTCTTGCATAAGAAGGCTTCTTGCAATTGCTGCTGCAAACCCAAAGATAATGATTCCGAGTCCATCATCAAAGCCAACAATAGCGAATAACGCTTTTGTAAGACTTCCTTTTGCCTTGTATTCCTGTATAATTGCGACTGTTCCTGCTGGCGCACTTGCTGGTGCAATCGAGCCAAAGATAAGAGCCATAGGAAGGTTGTCAGTGAGAAAATAGACTCCACTAAAGACGAGGATAAATGCGCCAAAAGACTCAGCGAAGATGATAAATATTATTCCCTTTCCTAGCTTTCGTAAAGAGGCGAAATTAAGTTCAATTCCAATGCTAATAGCAACAAATCCAAGTGCAATCTCAGTGATAAATGAGAGGCTTTCTTGTGTCTCAGAATGCAGCAAATTAAGCAGTGACGGGCCAAGGAGGACACCGACAAACATATAGCCGATAATCGAGGGCAATTTGATATATTTCATCGTCTTGCCGACATAAAAACTAATTAAAATAGTGATGCCTATCAGCAGAAGAATAGGCATAGAAATAGTGCGAATATATTCAAGTATATACATTAGTATCCCCGGTTTATAAGTCTATGTTTCCATTAAGATAGTTAAGTTTCTGAACAAAGAAGAGAAGCCCGGGTGCCCCTGATCTTTTTTCGATAAACGAGTTGAGTTCGTAGGTGGTTTCGTTGAGATATTGTTCTGTCAAAGTGGCAAGAATAATCCTATGATATCCCGCTCTCTCTTCTGTAATAAAGCTGTGAAAAAGAGGCAGAGCATTCAGGTAGTCAGTCGCATCTTTTGCCTCTGTAACAGAGACGGAGCCACCTTCAATATTGGTGAAGAGTTCTAAAATGTCGTCAAATATATCAGCATCTTGAATGATAACAGTGAAAAGATACGATTCTGTCTTTGTTTGAGCCATAGTGTGTTCATGGTGACGCGTCAAGAAAGCTTGTCTCACAAACGCAGCCTCCTTTGCTGAGATTATCTCTGCTCTCTTCTCTTCAGAGTGCAATACGCGCGCAATGATAGCTAGATGGCGAATATGCTCACTTCGTTTGTCGGCTGGAGCAAGAATGAAGACTATGATATTTGTCTCTTTACCATCAAGTGCTGCAAAATCTACCCCAGTTGGAACGGTTATAATTCCAATGACAAAATCGGTAAGCCCTTCAATTGCGCAGTGTGGAATTGCGATACCGTGTTCCATTCCTGTTGATGAGGAATCTTCTCTCTTTTGCAGAGATTGAAAGATTGTCTCTTCGGAAATGTTGTCAAGCAGAGCATCTTTTTTTGCAACTTTTGCAATTTCTCTGAGAATTGATTGTTTGTCGGTCGCACCACTGTAGTGAGTGACGATACATGCTTCTTTTAAATCAGTTGAAAAACTCATTTGATGACTCCGGTAATAAAATTTGTATTCGGTGGCCTTGTGACAGGTCGTAAATCCGGTTGTCAACCTACTCCTTTAAATGGGGATGTCAAGGGGAGTCTTTTATAAGCTATCGACAATCAATTCAGGAGCAGATACAAGAAGCGTTGGTTGCCCACTTGCATCAATGTTTTCAATTGTTTGCACTGTTGCTCCAAACCCGCCGGTCGAAATTTCTGGCTGCCATGGACAGACTCTTCCATTGCTGATATTTGTATCACTAATATCCCAACAGTAGAGCAATCCATCTCCGCCGTCTTCTTGTGAAAAGTGTTTTCCACCAGCGACAAAAAGAGGCTGGTAAGGTGGAATAGCAATAGTATCGTAACTAGTTATCGTTGCATCATCACCGAGGTTGTCATCAGAAGAAAGTGATGTTGCAAAAAGTGGTGTTGTTGGAAAAGCGTTACTGCTTAATGTATAAAAGGAAACTTTTCCATACGCTCCATTGCCGGTAGTCAAGACCGAGAAAAAAGGCATTGTGGGAGTGGGGACAAATTTTATCACTGAACCGTATGAATCACCTGCTTCTCCTTCACTATCAGAGGTAATGGTTGTTGCTCCTATTTGCCAATCATCGCCCCCTTTATAGAAGTAGACAGCGCCACTCTTAACCGCGTCTTTTTCACCGTTCTTTGGTGCGCCCCATGCGCCGACGACCAAGTCACTTGTACCATCGAGATCAAAATCGGCATAGAGCATTGTTGCGCCAAAATAGAGAGCTTTCTCTTGCAGTTTTGGAAGAAGAACCCACGATTCGTGCTCAGCAAGTCCCGTGTTGCCTCCTGCAAAAAATGCCACCATTCCGCTGCTTCCACCACCTACGATTGCGGGTCCGGCGTTTTGTCCGCCCGCAAGAATGTCGGCATATGAATCGCCATCAATATCGGCACAGATCAGTGATTGACCCATTACATCACTCTTGTCAATATAGCTTTCTGAAAGATATGAGATAGAGCTGTTTTCAGTTTTCCAGCCATCAGCGTCGCCATAAAAAGTGATGATTTGACCCGCTGCGGCGAGACCTGCTACAGTTGCGAGGTGCGCGGAGACCACCAAATCTTCATTTCCATCGTTGTTGATGTCGCAGGGGCCAGCTACCGCAAAAGAGAAGCCAACATTAAGTGCGTTTTCTGGATGGTGTAAAACCATCACCGCGTCATCAGGAGTCGTTGGAATGGTTCCTTTTTTGAAGATGTATAGTGCACCACTCGCTTTTGAAAAATCAAATGGTGGTGTTGATTCATGTAGAGCGCCGATTGCGTAGTATGTGTCGTTGATTGGATAGATAGTATAGCCAAAAAAACCGCCCTTTCCGAGCATTTCAGAAGAGGTAAACATCTGTGATTCGTCACTATTTTCGTTATAGGTGAAAAAAGTAACACCACCAGTTTGAATTGGCATTGAATCGTTATCTTCATCGGTTTGTGATGATTCATCTTCATCAATAGCGGAGGCAATAACGCTATCTCCATCATTCGTTTTTGTGACGCTATTCCCGCACGAAATCAGGAGCAGTGCGACGATACTGATAAATACTTTTTTCATGATAGAATCCTCCAAGGTATGCTAAAACATCATATAGAGAAGAAGTGGTGTAGTCAAATTCATTTCCGTTTTTCAAAGTGCTTGCTATACAATATATTTGACAAAAATATCCCGGTTTTGTAATCTAAAGATGAGATTATTAAATAAAAATGGAGGATTCCAGATGAAGGTCATCACTTTTACTGTTTTTGTACTCTTTTTTTCGTTGTTGTCAGCGAAAACAGTTGTTGTTGATATACAACAGGTGCAAGAGGCGAAGTTTCAGCTCATTAAAACAATCCCTTACGGCACAACGGATGGGAAAGTTGGTCTTTTTATGCCAACGCGAAATGAAGAGCTTCCTTTTGGTGTGAATGGTATCACCGGAGATGGAGAAAAGCTCTTTTTGATTGATAATATGAACAAAAGAGTTGTTTCGATTGGCCTCAAAACCAATCTGATGAAAAATGAATTTGCCCTTCCATCGACCACATTTAGGGATATCTCTTTTTTAAATAGTGAGATTGTTCTCTACAATGTGAAAAAAGAGCAGTTTTACAGGCAGAACGGAACAACGATTGCTCTTAAAACACCTTTGAAGATAACTCGTTATCCCTATACAAAATTCCTTGGAGCAAACAGGGTGAAGATTGTCTCTTCTCCTGAGGAGTTTGTGACACTTTCATTTTCTGGTGTTACTCTCCAGTCATTTCTTTTGATTTCAGAGGATAGCGAAGGTCGTATCCATGCAATTGTCGATGTTGGAGATGACACTCGATATCACATTGCAGTTGACACTACAGGCAGAGTGTTATCAAAAACAAAACTGCCAAATAGTGAGCTTTTTAGGCCAGAAACGGATATCTTTATCACTCCTGAAGGGACAATCTATTTTATCGCTGGTGATCGCGGTGGATTGCGTCTTTTCAAAGGAGGTGTGAAATGAAAAAGATACTTTTGACACTATTTTTGTCTGCACTTTTTTTCTGTGAACTTTCAGCTGTTGCGCGAGGCGATGTTATCATCTCCGCTGATGAATTTGTTCGACTAGAGTGGGATGCGACTGCAACTACTCAAAGCGGACCAGCTGGATGTATGACCAGCGTTGCCAATGTTTATACCTCAGGAAACAACTACACCGGAATGGCGTACGATTGGGGTGGCTATATGTCGGTTGCAACCTACAATTCTGAACTCTCGTCAGGAAACAGAGCAGGGTCATGTAGTGGAAGCTCTTGTTCAACTTATGGTGTCCTTTCGTGTACCTCTGGTGTTGACTGTTCTGGATATGTTTCAATTGTATGGGAGACAGGGCACTATTCAACAAGCAGTTTTCACAATATTTCTTTTGAAATTGCTCAAAATGCGATGAAAAAAGGTGACGCATTTAACAACGCGGGAAGTCATATTCAACTCTATGTTTATACTGATAAATCAACGGGTTTACCCTATATTATGGAAGCCGCAGGAACAGGAACAGAAAAGTCTGTTTTTCGTCGTCTCTCCTCATGGCCGTCATCAAGCTATAAACGAATTCGGTTTGATAGCATCGCTGATGATGTAGACCCAAGTGGTACAATAGCCAATCCAATTGTTATCGGCTCTTTTCCCTATTCAGACAGTGGAAACACGAGAAACCTTGTTTCGCACGTGATAGACACCTATTCAGCGTCTCCTTCAACCAAAGAGTTCGGTCCTGAGTTTATCTATCGGTTTACTTTGGCGGAGCCAGGAACGCTTACCGCTGGTGTTGCTGATTTACAGAGTGGTGTTGATAATGATATTCATCTTCTTTCATCTTTGAATTTAAATGGTGATGATCAGGCGGTTGATACAATAGCGAGGAATGATAGTGAAGTTTCTGAGCATCTCGCTGCTGGAGTCTACTATCTTGTTGTTGACTCCTATACGGGCAGTAAGGATTTTCCTGGTGTTTATACAATGACCGCAACTTTTGTTTCAGATAGCGGCGACAGTGGTCAAGATGAGGATGTTGTAGATACAGCTGATTCAGTTGCTGACGCAGATGAAGCAGACAGTGGCGATTCTGTCGATGATGGGAATACCGCAGACAGCGGTGATTCTGCCACAGATGCAGATGACGCGAATACAGGGGACTCTGCCACAGATGTAGATGAAGCGAATACAGGAGACTCTGTTGCTGATGAGGATGCCGTAGATACAGCTGATTCAGGAGATGATGGAGATACAGGCGACACGGGTGATTCTGTTTCTGATGTTGATAGTGAAGAAGCTGTTGATACAACAACACCTGCTAAAAATGATGATGGATGTTCAGCTGTTTTTGTTTTCTAAAGAAGAGTGTCAGGCCTCTATATTTTGAAAAAAATGTGGCGACCTGATACTTTCGGTCTGGAAAAGAGCCATATTTACAAAAAATATTTGACTCTTTTGATACTAATGACTACATTTCATCGGTTTTGTTAATGATGATTGGAGTACTACCGTGAAAAAGTTTTTTGTTTTTTTGATGTTACTGCTGGTTTCTCTCTCTCTATTTGCCGCTGATGCAAAAAAAGATGCAGGCAAGTCAGAAAAGAAGTGGTTTGGTGAACCGCATGAGGCGATGTTTGAACTGGGGCTTGGTTTTTTCTATCACACCTACAAATTTCATACAATTGATGGTGATGTTGGAGAGCGAGCGAATCTTGATTACACTGACGATCTGAATTATAACGACAAATATCTCCATTTTGACACCTATTTTTCCTGGCGCTTTCGTAATATTAAGCTCTCTGTTGGGTATACTATGTTTAACGCAAGCACAAAGCTTGCGGCAAAAAAAGATATTGGATTTGATGATGCCAGTTTTGATGCCGGTGAAGCGATTGAGAGTAAATTTAATGTGCATAATATTCCAATCGAGCTTGCGTGGTATGCGTTGAATAAGAATGTTGGAAAACATCTGAATTTTAAATTTGGCCCTCTTTTTAAATTGGATACCTTTATTACTCACGGAATTCGCCTTGATGCACAAGATGGTTCAGATGGAGATAATTTTCAAATTCCACTCATTCCTGTTCCGGCATTGATAGGTCTCTCTTTTGAGATGACGGCGTTCAAATATAGCGCGATGTTTGTTGATTTTAATGGTCTCTATTTTGGAAAATATCTTGGCTATATCAATCTTAAAACGGGCATCAGAGTCTATCCTTGGCACTGGACCGGCATTGAATTTGCCTATCGCCATATTTACGCTCAATCAGAGTGGAAAGGTGGTGATTTTGTAAAGATGGATTTTCACGGATTTAATATGAGTTTTATTCTTCGCTTTTAAAAATTCCCGCAACTTCAAAATGTTTAGTTCCCGGAAAGAGATCAATGAGAGTCAGTTTATCTAATGTGAAACCTCTGCTTGCGAAAATCTTAACATCGCGGGCAAAAGTTGCTGCGTCACATGAAATATAGAGAAGATTGCTTGTTGCCTTTACGATGCTTTCAATAAGAACTTGTGGCAGTCCACTTCGTGGAGGATCGGCAACAACAAGGTCATAAGAGGCTTTTGGTGCCCAATTTTCAGCTTTTATCTGTAACATCGTCCGTTTTGGCAAATTCTCTTTGAAGTCATCAACCGCTAATGGACTGTTTTCAACAGAAACTGTTTTGAGTCCTCGCCTTCGAGCAAATGCAGTGAAAAGACCGATTCCAGAGTAGAGATCAACCACCGTTTTAGGTTGTAATCTCTCTAGCTCAGCATTAAAAATGGTGACAAGCAGTTCAGCTGAGTGTTCAGAGGATTGAAAAAAGCTTCCCTGTGATTGTGCAAATTTTTGGTCAAACACCTTTCGTTCAATCTTTTTCTGCTGAGGCATCCACTCCTTTGAATTGGTAGAGTATTCAAAATAATATTCGCCACTATGATTTTTTGCAAAGTCTGAAATAACACGATTCAATTCAGGATGAAGCAGGGGACAAGTGTCAAAAGGGTGGAGGTCATGACTTTTTCTTCCATGAAATGCCCCTTTTCCTTCTTCTAAAATTACTTTTGCACGCGTTCTGTTTGCCATTGTGTCTAATTGCACTGTTTCAATCTCATCAGGAAAGAGCTCTTCGAGACGATTTTGTCTGAAATGATCTTTGAGAATCTCTTTTTTTACCTCAAGTTGATGAGCGTATTCGATGTGAAGAAAGTCACACCCACCACACTTTGTAAAGTTTGGACACGCTGGTTCAATACGGTGTGGGGAAGGGGTTGTGATTGTGAACTCTTCAGCATAAAAGACCTTTTTTATCTTTTTGAACTGAGTGATTTCTATCACCTCTCCCGCAATCACAAAAGGTATAAACCATGTTTTTCCTTCTGTCCATCCAATTCCATATCCATTGGATATAATCTTTTCTACTTTGACTGTAATACTCACTTAAACCTCTATCTTTGATTGTTATGTGACTCTTTTAAAATGTGGGGTAAACAACAGCAATATCAATTGGGATATCTTCAAGTGTCTCTAGTGCTTCTGTAATATCTGCACCAGGATTCGCATATTTTTTTACAAACTGTTCAGCCTCTTCAGGTGTTTGATTTGCTTCGATGTTGCACAGGGTATTAAGAAGTTTTTCTGTAATCTCAACAAGTGTTTCTGTGTTTGTTCTGAATCCGATTTTTGAGTCACCGTTGATAATTCCGTGCTCCTTAAACCAGTTAAATTGGATGACATTGGCAGCGCCGTGAGCTTCATGGACACCAAATCGCATCGAACGGAAAAGTCCTGCAAAATAGCTGTCAAAAAGAGCCTGTTTTTCAATTGCAGGAATACCATGTTTTCCATTCAGGTGAAGCATAAGGTGGAGTGAGCCTGTATCTGCTTTTGCCTCTTCAACTGCGGTATATGCTGTTCCGATGCACTTTGCAACACTTCGACCATCTGCACGGTAGGCTGGCCCAAGTCCGTGAGAAACTTCGTGCAAGAGGACAAAATAGAAGTATGGCTCAAACGATGCTTGAATTGTGCCATTACTGATTTTATCAGCTATTTTAACGGTACAGTGGTTAAATTTTGCCTGCATAATGTTATAAATCATTACCTGCTTCCAGCCAACATTCCCACGAACCCATGGATCATTTGGAAGGTTAAAGGCTGATGCCATAATTCCTTGAGACGCTTCGCCAGCACTGTAGACTTGATGCACAACTTCCATCGGTGCAATGCCACCAACCGCAGATTTTGAACCTTCAGGAACAGGGAAAATGGCAGCCAATTTATCAAGGTTTCCTTCAATCTCTTTAAGTTGTGCGCCTCTCTCTTTGTCAACAATCATAAGCATCGCTTCGTATGTTGCTTTAACACCAAAGAGATCATCAGCATAGACCTCAAATGGTCCCATAACTGGATCGATAGCAGAGTCAGTCAGGCGGACCCAATCAGCATCGCCAGAGCGATATTCACCGGTAACCATGCCTTCTGCTCTGTGGATGAGATACTCTCTGAGTGCTTCATCTTCAGTTTCATCTGCTGCTGCTTGCAACTCGTCAAATATGATGCTCAACTCTTCCGCATATTGAATATGATAGGGAATTGGTACCAAGTTTCCATCAACTCTTCTGACGACACTGTAGTGGTCTAGCAACTCTTCTTTCAATGCTGCTGGAGCTTTCTCGATCGCTTCTTTTATCTCTTCATCACTCATTTCAACAGGATAAAATGCGCAACCAGCACGACGATTGTCAACATCGTCATAACTACTTATAAAGTTTTCAAGTTGACTGTATGGTCCACGGAAAAGATGATAAAACTTCTTTCGTTCTTCATCACTTCCCGCCATAACTTCTTGATAGTGCGCAGGAAGAGCTTCACTCTGCTGACGAAGAAAAATGTCAGTCATTTTATCCATCGCCTTGCGAAGATGGGGAAGTGTCTTTTGTATATCTTTTGGCAGGTGTGAAAAATCATATTCGATATTCACAATTTCAAACTTTTTAAGTGCATCTGATGGTTTCATAGTAGACTCCTTTGTGAAATGGCGCAGTGAATCACGCCTTGCGTAGTGTGCTGCGTCTGATTAATTAATCGTCTAAAATATCGTCTAACTCATCTTCTCTGTTTTTAGGTTCATCTTCTTCAATGTCATCTAAACTATCGTCTTCTGGTGAGTCGTCTTCAAGTGAATCATCTTCGGACGAGTTATCTTCAGAAGAGTCATCTTCGGACGAGTCATCTTCAAGTGAATCATCTTCGGAAGAGTCTTCAACATCATCACTCGAACTCTCTTCTTCTTCCTCTATTTTTTCTTCTTGTTCGGCTGCCCGCTTCTCCTCTTCTGCTGCTCTCTCTTCTTCTGCTTTCTGTTTTGCTTCTTCTTCTGCCTCTTTTCTCGCTTCTGCTGCTGCTGCTTTCTCTTCTTCTTCTAAACGAGCTCTCTCCTCTTCCTCTGCTTTTGCTGCTGCTGCTGCTGCTGCTGCTTTCTCAGCCTCTTCTTGTTTTATTCTCTCTTCTTCTGCTCTGATTGCTTCTTCTTTTTCATCAATGTCTGCTTTTACTGTTTCAGCTGTTCCACATGCAGTAGAGCTATTGTTTTTACAGCCTTTCTCAAGAATTTCATATGCTTTTTTCAAATTAGGAAGAGATTCATTCGCCTGTTCGAGAAGATGATTTCCGTAGGAAAAACAAGCTTCTCCGTCATTAAAATCACATCCTTTTTTGAAAAAAGTGAGTGCCTTTTCTCTGTCTTTAATATCTTCTTCATCACGCAGATAGGTTGCCCAGCGACGACACGCTTCACCAGATTCAATACCACATGCTTGCTTGAGAAAATCTCCAATGACAATGAACTTTTCAGCACCATCACGATTTTCATATACCATTGTGGCAAATTTAATACAGATATCACTCTTCTTTTGATCGCAGGCGATTCCATAGTATTTTTTGGCTTTTTCGTATGACTCCTCTTGTCCAATCTTTTTTGCATAGGTGTCACCGAGTCCAACACAGGTATCAAGGTCACCAAAGTTACAGGCTTGATCAAAAAGCTCAATTGCCTTTTGAACATCTCTTTTGATGTTGGCACTTCCTTTTGCATACATCTTTCCAAGTCCTGCACATCCTTTTCCATGTTTGCGGGCACAGAGTGTCTCATACATCTCTTTCGCTGACATGCTGTCTTTGTAGACGCCACCTTTCCCGTTTGCCCACATATCAGCAATAATGACACAGGCATCGTTATAGCCTTTGTCGCATGACATATGGAGATAGTTCCGCGCCTTGGTGTTCTCAGGTGAAGGCATATCGCCATTCTGCCACAATAGACCAGCTTGAAAACACGCTTCGACATGTGATTGAGCACACGCTTTCTCATAAAGAGTGCGAGCTTTTGTCTTGTTTGTTGCCTTCAATGAATTTGCTTGTTCAACCATTTGATTAGGGGTGCTTCCGCATCCAACAACAACAAATAATACTGCCATCAAGAGAATAATTCTTTTCATCGTTTTCCACCACTACAATAGTTACACACAAAAAAACATCTGTATGCTAAACATTGTAGTGCTATTGGTCAAATTTTTCGCAAGATATTTATAGAAATATTTTACAGAGTGTTAGTCTTCAAGAAGAAATCCTTTACTAAATTCGGCTAAACTGCTTTTTGAAAGAGTTTCAAAAATGAGATCAGCTATCTTCATATTCAGTGCTGAAAAGATGCAGCTTCCTGTTTTGCAAGTTGGTTGTTCAAAGAGACAGTATGAGGCAGAGAAAGGTCCATTGATTGTCAAAATTAAATCTAAAAGCGTAAGGTCTTTAGCGGATTTAAGCAGGGAAAATCCACCATGAGCACCTCGTGTTGATTCTAAGATGTTTAACTTAACTAACGGTTGTAACACTTTTGCAAGAAAAGTTGGAGAAACTTCGAGTGCTTTTGCAATTCTCTTTACCGGACAAAGATGGTGATCTCCATTTGCCGCAATATATGCGAGAGCATGTAAGGCAATGGTTGTTTTTTTTGACAACTTGATAAGGCTGTTCATCGCTTCCTCCAGAAGTAATTAGGATAAAGTTATCTAAAATAAAAAAAATGTCAATAGAAACTCTCTTTTTCTTTGACTTTACTCTCGCCTAATTCTAAAGTATTTTCGTTGAAATGCTCGTAGTGAGAAAAGTGAGGTTCTTCTGAAACACCAACAAATAAAGACGCAAGGCATAAAATACGCTGGAAGTAAGATGAAGCTGTTGCCCGCAATTTTAGAAATTGTGAAACCACTGCCTGTTCACTCGTTTTTTGATGGGTTTTCTGGTTCAACGAGAGTGTCTCAAATGGCGGCTCAAGAAGGATATCAAGTTATTAGCAATGATATATCTGACTGGTCACGAATCCTTGCAACATCTTATCTCAAGCATGATAAACCGCTCGGTTTTTATAGTGAATTAATTGAACATCTCAATGCAGTTTCGGGATATGACGGATGGTTTAGTGAGCAGTATGGTGGTGATGATTTCGGTGGAAGTGCGGTGCAGAGTGATGGACTTAAAAAACCGTGGCAAAGGCATAATACTCGAAAATTAGACGGCATTAGAGATGAGATAGCGAGGCTAAACCTTTCTGAAATTGATGAAGCGGTTGCCCTGACTTCGCTTATGTTGGCGTTAGATAGTGTAGACAGTACACTTGGTCACTTCTCCTCCTATCTGCGAAAATGGTCGCCTCGTTCATATAAAAAAATGATATTAAAAACTCCCCATCTCTTTGAAAATAATTGTGATCAGACAGTTTTGCAAGATGATATTTTTAACCTCGGAGAAGTTGAAGCAGACATCGCCTATTTTGACCCTCCGTATGGTTCAAATAACGAGAAAATGCCACCGTCACGAGTGCGATATGCTTCATATTATCATCTGTGGACCTCAATTATAAAAAATGACAAGCCTGAATTGTTTGGAAAAGTTGGCAGGCGAGTTGATACAAGAGATAGTGTTGCGATTTCACCTTTTGAAGAGTTTCGCAGAGGGGAAGATGGGCGATTTTTGGCCGTTGCAGCAATTGACAGACTCATTGCACAGACGCACGCTCGTTTTATATTGCTTTCATACAGCTCAGGTGGTCGTGCTACGATTTCTGAACTGAGCGAAGTGCTTACATCGTATGGAAATGTCAAAAAAGTGGTCAAAATTGACCACAAAAAAAATGTGATGGCAGAGATGAAGTGGAGCAAAAAGTGGCTTGCTGATAATGAGCAACCGTTTAATGAATTCCTCTTTTTGTTGGAGAGATAAATGATGAAAGACAGGATAGGGACGAATGGCATTCGCTCACGAGAAATAAAAGGGTGTGAAGTGCAAGAACTCCTCGAAACCATATCCAATCTTTTCATTATTGATATCCGAAGAGATGATGAATTTGCAGAAGGGCATATTGAAGGCGCTATGCACATGAATAAATTTGGAGAGACATTTGAAGCTGATCTTGCGGCACTTGACAAAACAAAACCCTATTTGATGTATTGCGCTCGTGGAAACCGAAGTCTGAGCGTTTTTGAGTTGATGAAGGAGTTGGGGTTTCACGAGGTCTACCATCTGGTGGATGGATTTAATGGCTACACTGGTTGACATTTAGCATTTATAACTTATATTCATTATAGACATATGTTTAATTGAGGCTACTAATCCTCTGGAGGCGATATGACGAAAATTTCAGTAGCAAGCGGAAAGGGTGGAACAGGAAAAACAACACTCTCTCTCGCTCTTGCGGAGCTTATGAGCTCAGGCGGAAGTGTTGAAATTGTTGATTTAGATGTTGAAGAGCCAGATGTTGAGCTTTTTGTTGAGAGTACCAAGATAAAGCAAGAGGTGGTGTATGCCCCTGTTTCAGTGTGGAAAGAATCTTCATGTACTTCGTGTGGTCTCTGTTCTGGAACTTGTGCAAATCATGCATTGGTCTATTTTCCCGGAACGGTGATGATTTTTCCTGAGATGTGTAAAGGGTGCGGACACTGTGTCTATCACTGTCCAACTGACGCTCTTGCTCTGGGAAAAAAGAGAATTGGTGAAATCACTCGATTTAGCGCTGAACACTTCTCCCTTCTTGAAGGTCGTCTTGATATTGGTGTTGAGCAACCTGTTCCGATGATTCTTGCTACCAAGAAAGAGTCACAAACGAAGCAAAAAGAGCTTTTTATATTTGATGCACCTCCTGGGAGTTCGTGCCCGTCGCAAGAGGCGATGAAAGATGTTGATATGATTATTCTGGTGACTGAGCCAACACCGTTTGGTCTGCATGATTTGCAAAAAGTCTATGAAACAGCACTTTCAATAGAGCAAAAACCCCTGATTGTTATCAATCGTGATACAGATGAGTCTAATGCTATTGAAGAGTGGTGTAAAGAGGAAAATCTTGAGATTATTGCTCGGATTCCTCACTCTCTTGCCGCTGCAAAACTCTATGCTCGTGGATTGTCTGTGCTTGGTGTTCCTGAGGTCAGAGCAGGGTATGAGACACTTGCAGAAGATATAAAAAGGAGAATATCATGGAACCAATAGAAGTTGTTGTTCTTTCAGGAAAAGGTGGGGCAGGGAAAACTTCTGTTGCCGCTTCAATTGCTGCGCTTTTGAAAGATAAAGTCGTCTCAGCAGATTGCGATGTTGATGCTGGAAATCTTCATCTCCTTCTCCATCCTGTTGCCTCAAAAACAATTGATTTTGTAAGTGGTGCAGTTGCCGTTGTTAATCAAAACAGCTGCACAGGATGTGGGAAATGTATAGAACACTGTGCTTTTGACTCGATTACGATGAGTGATGATAAAAAGGCATTTGTTCATGAAGTGCTTTGTGAGGGGTGCCGATTTTGTGCGACTGTCTGCCCTGAAAAGTGTATTACAATGGAGACGCATCATGCCGGTCATCTTTTTGTTGGGAGTAATGGCCCAATGCCTGTTGTGTGGGCTGATCTGAAGGGTGGCGAAGATAATTCAGGCAAGTTAGTCGCCGTCGTCAAAAAAGAGGCGAGAAAGGAGGCACAGCGCACAGAGCGTGAGATTGTAATTATCGATGGCCCTCCGGGGATAGGTTGTCCTGTCACCTCATCACTGAGCGGAGCAGGGGTTGTACTGATGGTTATGGAGTCTACTGTTTCAGGATATCATGATGTCTTGCGTATTTACGATTTATTGTTACACTTCAAGCTGCCAGGGATTTTGTTGATTAACAAATCTGATTTGAATAACGAAATCACTGAACAGGCAAAACTGTGGGCCGCAGAAAATGGTGTGCCTGTTGTTGCTGAGATTCCCTATTCATCATTGATGAGGGATGCGGTAATGCAAGGTGTTCCACCAGTTGAAATGGGTGGTGATATTGGCGAGAAATTCAGAGAAGTATCTGAATTTATTATAGAATGGATTAAAACTAACAGATGAGGAGAGTAAGATGAAAGTAGCATTTTCTTTAGCACAAGAGAGCGATAGAGTCGTTGGTAAAAGATTTGGAAGAGCCCCTGCATTTTTAATTGTAGACACAGTAACAAATGCAGAGTATATTCTTTCGAATACGGATGCAGTTTCAGCAGGCCATGGCGCCGGAACGGCAACATCTCAACGCATTGTTGAGAATGGTGTTCAGCTTATCATATCAGGTGAGTTAGGACCAAAAGCATCGCAAGTGCTTGACGCTGCCTCTGTTAAATCAAAATTGGGGATGGAAGGGAAGGATATTGATTTATTACTATCTGAGATGGAGTAGAAAATGAGTAGAAGATTTGCAGTTCCCTGTTATCAAGGCGTTTTAACAGACCATTTTGGCCATTGTGAACAGTTTGCAATTGTCGATGTCGATGAGAGCAATGTTATTACAAAAAGTGAGATGATTACCCCTCCTGTTCACCAACCAGGACTGTACCCAAAATGGTTGAGAGAGGAGTTTGCTATCAAGACAGTTCTTGCCGGTGGTATTGGTCAGATGGCACGAAATCTGTTTGAAGCGGAAGGTATTGAAGTGCTTGCTGGCGTTGCGTCAGGCAAACCTGAAGCACTTGTAGCAAGTTATCTTGCTGGTGAAGTCAAAGATGGAAGCAATCGCTGCGATCACTAATGATTATCTTCATCAATAATGCAACACTGACCATGCCCCATAAGCTCTGCTAAATCTGTTATATCTTCACTGTCGCAGTGTGGGCATTTTGTCAACTTCTCATCGAGGGGAGTTGTCGCCGCTTTTTTACAGCTTTTGCAAAAAATTCTGTTTGTTTTGAAGTGAACAACGCCACCGTTGATTACAAGGCTTCCGCCAATTACTAAAAATTCAGCAACGACAGCTCGTGCTCGCTCAACAAGCCGTGTAAATGTCGATCGGCTAATTTTCATCTGCTTTGAAGCAGTTTCATGATCGTATCCAATCAAATCAGCAAGTCGAATTGCTTCGTATTCATCAAGTGAAAGATTTATCTCCTTCAAGTGCCTTGCAGGAATTCCAAGTGGTTTAAAAGTTGTGAAAACTGGTGGTTGCTCTACTGTGCGATTTTTTTTTGGTCGTGGCATCGTTAAAAACTCTCTGTGTCAGTTTACAATCGTCAGTGGTATAGTAGCGTGCTATTTTACAACAGTCAAATTCTTACCATTTTTCCTTTCGCGTGTGCAAGAATGGTGTCATTATGCTTGATATAGCCCGAAATATAGATAATGCTCCCTTTGATTTCTTGAATTTCGCCATAAATAGACAACTTTTTTTCAAGTGGTACTGGTTTTTTAAAGCGTACTGTCAGCTCGCCGGTAACACAGGGAATGTTTCTTGAAAATGCGGCGTGTGCGAGAGCCTCGTCTAAAATAGTTGTTACAATGCCACCGTGAGCGACACCTTCCCACCCTTGAAAGTGGAGTGGAAGAGTCAAGTTTGCAAAGGATGTTCCTTTGTCTGGATCATACGAAAAGCTCATCTGCAATCCGATTGGATTAAGTTTTCCGCAGCCAAAACAGCGATTGTTATCTGAAAGTTCCATATCTTTATCCCGTTGTTAGTTGTAATTAAAAATGATAGACTTTAAAAAAAGAGTGGTCGGCCATTGTAAGCATCTCTTTGTCGCCACGAGAGTCACCGTATGCCCATATTTGATCATAATCTTCTTTTTTTATAATCTTTTGAACTCGTGCAACCTTTTCTGGGCCGTAGCAGTTTTTTCCAAGGAGTGTCCCTGTGATGATGCCGTTTTCAATTGTTGCCTCTGTTGCAATCAATTCAATCCCTTGCTTTTCCGTGAAATGGTGAAGCCAGAGTGAAAGGGAGGCAGAGACAAGGATAACGCGATCACCCCTGTTTTTGTGCCACGCAATTCGTTCAACCACTCTGGTGCGTAAGATGTGTGGCAGTCTTTTGTTTGTGTATTCTTCAGCATACTTGTCAAATTCTGTAACGCTCATTCCGCCAAGATATGCGGTCAAAAATCGTTCTTTCATCCGATAGTTTGGCATCTTTTTCAATAAAAATAGAATGATAAACGGCGAAAGTTTGATAATCCCCCACCAAAAATGAAATGGTCCTTTCAAGTGATAGAGGAGGTCAATCAGAGTATCTTTGGTTGTTATTGTG
Source organism: bacterium (assembly GCA_023145475.1). Taxonomy (GTDB): domain Bacteria; phylum UBP6; class UBA1177; order UBA1177; family JAGLDR01; genus JAGLDR01. Next base: position 10,725 of record JAGLDR010000070.1, on the reverse strand, counting down.
CCGTCGAAATCAAAAAGTGCGAGGTCGTTTCTTCCTTTCATATCTTTGATGGTAATCAGATGCTTTTAAGTGTCAAATTTATTTATTTATGGGTTGCTTTATCGCCTGTTTTGTTATATATTGTGAGTATTGGATTTTCTTCAAGAGGTGTGCTGTGTTTGCTGTTATAAAAAAAGGTCTTTTGTTTTTTATTATTCTTTCTTTCTTTTCTATTGCTGCTCAAGATGTGCAGCCAAAGCCAACGGAAGAGAGTGATGCGGGTATGAAACCTGCAGTTGAAAAGAGTGAAAAACAGATTTATTTACGCAGTTTTCTTTATGGAGATTTGAGTGGTGATGTGTTTGTTCCTGGGGCTTCTCTCTCTTTTGTTCCATGGAAATCTTTAGAAATTACTGTTGGCGCTGGTGGAATAAGATGGTGGTATAATGGATCGACTATGACTCTTTTTTCAAAAATAGGATGGTCGTTTGATTTTGATTTGCGTTCAAAAGATTTTGGGGTGATTTTTAGATTCCCCATTGCGTTTGGATGGAGATATAATGTAGTGCATGAAGACGGAGATTGGGGAGAAAGTGAGACAAGAGCACACAGTCTTAATATCTCTGTGGGACTAGAGCTTGTTCTGATGTTTAATCGCCATTTTGGTATCTCTTTTAATGCAAATATTTCTATGAATGCGATAGTCGCGTATCGCTTTCATGATATGGAATATGAAAAGTGGAGTAATGTTCCAGCAGAGAGAGTTTTTGTCGCTTTTGATGGTGGTTTTATTAATTTTGTTGCGAGGTTTTAAGTATGCGTAACATAATGATTCTATTGGTTCTTTTTATCGTTTCTTCTTGCACTGCTTGTCCAGAGTGTGGAAAAGAGAAGGATGAGTTTGGGTATCCAGACCCTGATGTTTATGAGGTGCCGGATCTAGATGTTGATAGTGATAAGGGATGTCCTCCATACACGGGCGAGTGTGCTTTTATTGAGACAACAATATGTAGGGACGACGATGTCTATCAGTGTATACAGCGGTTGCAGGATGGCTGTATTGTTGATTATAATTATCAGTGGGTTGAGTCCTGTCCATCTGGTTGTAAAGTTGATGTGAGTCCATCTGCCACTCATCCAGGAGAGGTACACTGTATTCCACTTTCGGAAGATCCGTGCCCTGATTTTTCACTGATAAATTTTCCCTTAAGTAGATCCAATTTCCCCCATACTTTTTGCCGAGAGTGTGATACATCTACTGATGATGATCTATACTGTGTTGATAATTTATGGAAACATAGCAATGAAAAACTATGTGTTGATAAGCCTTCATATGACTGTTGTGGCTATCCTTGTGAGATGAATAATTTGGCACCGCGCTATAAAGAGGATTTTCCTAATATGAGATATGAATCTCAAGCAGTTACTCGCTGTGATATTCTTTTGAATCCCAAAGACCCTGTTGGATGGGATCTTTCTGCTAGTTATTATGGAGTTCCTGCCCATTCATATCGTCTTTCTCATGGTAAAATAGCTTTTTTTGCTCAAAACCGCCAGGTTCTTGATATGGATTATTATGGAGATAAAAGATATTTTGAATATGATGTAAAGACTCAAAAATATAGAGTTATCGCAGGAAGTGTGAGGAGAGGTGTTGAATACCACAACGGCTCTTTTGTTGGAATAGTGCGAAATTTACTCAAAAATCAACCTGAAGAAGCAGGATACCCCGTCCTTTTTGATGGAAGTGGTAAGAAGCGGCAAGTGTTGCAGTGGACTAAGTACTATCTGCGGTCAACGCCCATTCTGACTGATAAATGGATTTTAATGGATGTTGTTACGGGGAATTCAGCTCGTGAGGAGAGGACTATCTATGGTAGAATTGACCAACCGACTCTCTATAGTATTGGAGAGCCACTATATGATACAAGCATTGTTGGAAATACGCTGATTTACACAGACGAAGATGGGAAAATGGGTTATGCCTGTCATTTTAGTGACACAACGGATGTGATGGATACCTGCATGTTTTTTAATAGGGGGGGCGAAGAGTTTTATGGAGCAGAGTTAGATAGAGAAAATTCTCAGCTTATCTACTACTCAGATCTCCTTTCACCGAATAAAATTATTCGTGTAGATTTGTCCACCATTCCCTTTTCATACAAAGAATTTATCATTGATTCGCCAGATAATATAGAGCGTACTGATGTTTTAAAGGTGAGAGGAAATCTCGCTCTGATTAGACAGCGATGGGAAGATGTTGATGCGGATGGAGTCGTTGTGAGTGGGGGAAGTCGTGCATGTTATTATCGTTTAGATAGTGAGGAGGTTTTTTGTCCAGAACCAATTCCTTGGGGAGATTTCAGTGTATATGCTATGTATGATGGTGATTTTGAAGGACATACCCTTGTGTGGATGAAAGGTGATACGGTAAAAGTGCGAGATATGGAGTGCTATTGTGATTGGCATTCAGAACTCTGTCCATTTGATGACTATACGCCAAATACCGAGCATCCAAAAAACAAGGGATTCAAAGATGAACGCCTTTGAGAGTGGAGTGCCACATTCGTAGAGAGAGGGTTACTCGTTGTTATTGACAAATGAGAGAAAAAGGTATATTAGTTGTGATGTTGATGATTTTTTCTTATGTAGGTGATTTTAGATGAGCAGTTGGGATTGGATTTCAAATAGTTTTTATAATGGCGAGCTCTTTTTTTATATCGTTCCACTTCTTTTGGTTGCTATACTGATTGCATTGGTTTTTCTTCCAGATGAAGAGGAGTTACAAGAGCCAGAGGAAGAAAAAGAGTTACAAGATGCTACAAAGGTGGATGTCGAAAAATCTGAACCAGTATCTATTAATCTTGATCTCAGTGCCGATAATTCAGCGGTAACATTTAGCTCATTAGCGGAAGATGTTTCAACAAGTGATGAGATGGTTGATGCCATTCCAATTTCGCTTTCAACAGAAGATTTCTCGAAACCAAAAACACTTGAAGATGGGTTGCAAAAGACCAAAACAGGCTTTATGGCTCGTTTGAAGACTCTTTTTTCCGCTTCGGTTGTTGATGATGCTTTGATAGAAGAGCTTGAAGAGATTCTCTATACCGCAGATATTGGCTCTACGGCTGTTCAGTGGTTACTCGATGGCGTGCATAAAGAGCGCAAGTCATTTGAAAGTGGTGACGATGTTAAAACATTTATGAAGAAAGAGATATTAGCTGTTTTGCAGAGTGTTGAAAAACCTCTTCTTCCCCCTGATGGCTCTCCTGGCGTTTTATTGATGGTTGGAGTGAATGGAGCAGGGAAAACAACAACAATTGGAAAGTTAGCCTCACTTTTTCGTAAAAAGTATGATAAAAAAGTTCTTCTTGCTGCTGGAGATACCTTTAGAGCTGCCGCTGTTGAGCAACTTGAAGAGTGGGGAAGGCGAGCAGAATGTGAGGTGATAAAAGAGCAAGAGGGTACAGATCCTGCTGCCGTTGCGTTTAATGCCGTCTCGAAGGCAAAGGCGCAGAATGCCGACATTGTTATTGTTGATACCGCGGGTCGCTTGCAAAATAGAGTGAATTTAATGGAAGAGCTTAAAAAGGTTCGTCGTGTCATTGATAAAGCACATCAGGGAGCACCACACGAAGTTTTGCTTGTTGTTGATGCAAATAATGGACAAAACGCAGTGAGGCAAGCTGTTGAATTTCATCAGATGATTGGCCTGACAGGCATTATTGTAACAAAATTAGATGGTACAGCGAAAGGTGGTGTTGTCATTGGTATTGCAAGAGAGCTTGGCATCCCTGTTCGATTGATAGGAATTGGAGAAAAGATAGAAGATTTGCGCCCATTTAATGCTTTTGATTTTACGGAGGCTCTGTTTAACTGATGGCAACAATATTATCAATAACGGTTGTGTCGTGGCAGGATTTTGTGAAGAAATTCTCTGACAATGAGGTGCATGAAACACTTTTTTTACCAGCAGTTGCATTTAAAAGTATGGAAAAGATACAAGCAGGTGCGCCGTTTGAAATGCGAGTGCGTATTTTAGAAGATTCATCTGAAGACTTTTTAAAGGGAGAGATTGCGTGGGTACGCACAAAACCAATCAAATTGCCCGGAAAGTTCATTCCTGCAGGTGTGAGCATTGCATTGAATCAAGAGAGTCAGACAAAATTGTCGTCTGTTGTTATTGCATCTGACTCATATCTTGAAGAAGTCGAGGATTTGAATATGGTTGGAGGCAACTATATTAAGGTGCGAAAAGATATTGCAGGAAAGTATCACAAGAAAAAAGAGACTACTGGTCAGAAAGTTCCGACAGAAGAGCAGAGAGCAATGCCTCGCATTCAGATTCGAATCGCAGTGGATTTGTTTGTTCAAGACAATATTCATCATCTCGTCAGCCGTGATATCAGCCTTGGTGGATTGAGTGTTGAAACAGAAGAGCTCTTTGATATAGCAGAAGAGGTTTTGATGATTTTTGAAGACAGTGGAGTCCATAAAGAGTTTATTATAAAAGGACATATTGTTCGTCACATCAACTCTGCCGATACTATGAAAAAAGGGGTAGGAATCAAATTTGATTTTGAGAATGTGGCACAGAGAAAAAAATTAATGTCGTTTATTGTTCGAGAATCATGATTCATCTCGTTCGTTCTTTCTATAATATTCAGGCTGATACCATTCACTTTAATAGCGAAGATTCTCATTATCTTCTGCGTGTTCGTCGAGTTCGTCTTGGAGATGAATTGATACTTGTTGCCGGACAAAAACGCTATAGTGTTACCATTTCAGAGAGTGGAAAACGCCACCTTGTGGCAAAAATCAATAATATTGATTCCATTCCTCTGCCGCAAAAGATAGTAACATTAATTCTCTCTGTTGGCGAGAGAAGGGCCGTCGAGTTAGCTATCAAGAATGGAGTTGAGGCGGGAGCGCACCATATTGTACTGGTGAAAAGCAGTCGGTCTAATGCCGATATTTCAGACTTCTCAAATAAGATTGAACGGCTAGAAACAATACTTTTATCTGCATCATCACAATCTCAACGACTCTTTATGCCGACGATTCGCCTCTCTACTTGGGATGATATGGTGGAGTACAGAGGGACTCACTATCTGTTTCATCCATCAGGTGGGAGTGAGGGAACGGTTGAAATTGGTGATTATTCCTCTGTTTGGATTGGGCCAGAAGGTGGTTTTACCGATGAAGAAGTAGAGAGATTGAAAAAACATAATGCGACAGTTATATCCCTTCCTATGCCTGTTTTAAGGATGGAGAATGGGGTAACGGCGGCGCTCACAAAAATCTTTCTTTCATTTTAATTCTAATGTGGATATAATCAGAGTGACTAACAAGGGAGCGGAGTTCTCAAGATGAAAAGTTTGTTGTTTAAGATGGTTTCTCGAAATGTAATTCATAGTGACGATGTACCCTTTCTGCTTTCTAATAAAAAGGGTTTTGATCCACTTCTTCACGGAATCATTTCAGGCTTGATTGATGAAGGAAAGCTTGCAAAGTTTTATGAGCACGAGGGACACTCTGTTATCTATAACGATGGTGATTACTATTCGGATAACTCTATGTTTTCTGGTTTTTTCACACCTGATATTGTCAGTAAGTATCTTGCGATTCCAATCTCGTTCAAAAAGGAAAATAAAGATATTATTATAGGCTTTGTCAACTCTGCACACATTCCAATTATTAAGCAGTTTATTACGAAAATCTTTCCATTTAATACCACTTATTTTCATATTCCCTACTCAAATTTCAAAAAAATTGTCTATCGGAAATATCTGTTTGATGTAACAAAATATCATGAAGTGCAGAGAAAACGATTGAAAGAGCATAATTTGACCAATAAGTATGTTGTCTCTGACTTAGAAAAGCTTGTACGCTTCTATAGAAAACAGGCAGAGCAGGTTTTTGTCTTCAAAAAAGCGAAAAGTAGTGTTGTTTTTAATAACGGGAGTATTAAGGGGCGATTTCCGCTTCATTCGCTCCCGACATTGCAAGACTCGCTTCGGCATGGCTATATTGAGATTGATGCAGCTGAATCGATGGAGATGCTCAGCCATACAGAGAAGATTATGTTTTTTACCAATATGAAGATTAAACGAGAAGATAAAATGGTTGTCATTTCTCCTGAAAAAGAGTTTGGAGACACCTTTTTTCTTCTTGTAAATCCAAAAGCTGACAGACGAACTCTTGAGAGTGCTGTTAATCGTTAGTTTTCATAACCTCATTCATAAAGAAAGACTTCTCTGAGAGACTTCTCTCCACCTCCTTTTCGATAGTTTTTTATTTAAGTTGTTTCTTGTTTGATAAAGTGGTATAATTTCACACGATTTTTTTAGAATCAATGGAGGTTTCTTATGAAGAGAGTATGGTTGATACTGAGCTTTTTTGTTTTTATTGGTTGTGATGATACGCCAATACCGCAGGCAGAGCAGACGGCACATGCGATGATTTCTGCGTCATCTGGTGGAACTCTTACCTCTGCAAATGGTAATTTGACAGTTTCAGTTCCTGCAAATGCACTTTCTACCGATACACAAATCAGCGTCAAAGCAATCTATGGAACATTTCCAATGGCACTTGGAAGCCATGTATATGAATTGACTCCACATGGTTTAGAGTTTCAAAAGGATGCACTGCTTACCATTAAGCTTTTTGCCAATATGCCGGCAGATAAAATTGCAAAAATTGCGGTAATGCGTGGTGGCAACTGGGTTTATCAAGGTGGGCCAGGTTTTGCTCAAGGTGACCCTATTATGCAAGGCGATCCTATTATGCAAGGTGATCCTATCATGCAGGGCGATCCTATTATGGCAAAGGTTGGCCACTTTTCACAATATGCCGTTGTCTTTGTTCCGGTTGATGGTGATACTCTTGCTGAGAAAGCTGCCGCTGAAAAAGTCTGTCAACGAATGAAAGAGTGTGATGCTGCGGTATATGAAGAGTACGGTGGTGATGATGACTGTGTTACACAATTGACCATTCAATATCTCTCTGAAGAGTTTTGTCCTCGTTACAGTGCTCAAGATGCCTTTCTGTGTAACAGCTATCTAGATACTCTTGACTGTACCGCATTTTTTGCTGAATTTTCATCACCATCAAGTGCTGCTTGTCAGAATGTCTGCACCGAGGATACGGGCGATACCGCAGATTCAGTGACAGATGAAGATAGTGCTGATACTGCAGATTCTGCAACAGACGAAGATGTTGCAAATACCGGGGAAAATCCAAGTGATTTGTCTGGGTCGTGGAATTTTCCTGATTCTCATGTCTTTCTTTTTGTTGGGGCTGATGAGACTCCTCCATCTATTAATTTTATTGTTGCGGGACAAGGATATGAGAGCTCTGGGCCATTTAATGGATACAGCTATACTGGAAAATTCTCCTATTGGGAAGAGAGTGTTGAAAAGAGTATTAATGCCTCTTTTCACTTTACTTTAGATGGTCGTCGACTTTCGCTTACAATAACGGGAGATGCTCCGTTGGCACCATACTCAATTTCAGGTGGTATTGAAAATGGCGATAATGTGTGTGGCGATACAGTTGTCGGCGGTGCTGAGGCGTGTGATGGAGATAAGTCGTGCAGTGAGATTGACTCAATGTGGATATCAGGTATAGCGACTTGTTCAGTAGACTGTAAGACAATTGACACCCAAGGCTGCATCGAGTAAAATCTTAGTCATAAATCTTTTGCAATTCTTAAAGCTACTTATAGAATAGATTGAATCATCTAAGGAGATGTAATGAAGATAGCAATTTTAGGTGCAGGCCTTGCAGGAAGCGAGCTTGCGTTACAGTGTGCCTCAAAAGGGTGTTCTGTTGTGCTTTTTGAGGCAAAACCAGATAAAAAAGACAGCTCTGTCTATGCAACACCACTGCCTGGAGAGCTTGTCTGTAGCAACTCTCTTAAGTCAGAAAATGAGGGAACACCAGCCTTTCTGTTGAAAGAAGAGATGCAGATGATGCACTCTTTTTTGTTGGATATTGCCCACGATACGGCAGTGCCAGCGGGGAGAAGTCTTGCGGTCAATCGCACCCATTTCTCAGAAAATATTCTAAAAATGATTCGTGAGAGTAGTGAGATAGAATACAGAGAAAACAGCCTATTTACCACTCTTGAAGAGTTTAAAAAGAGTGTTGATGCTGACTATTATGTGATTGCCACTGGTCCTCTTACGACTGAAACAATGGCCAACTCAATTGATGAAAAACATGGCTATTTTTATGATGCGATTGCCCCTCAAATTTTAGATGAATCGATTGACTATTCCAAAGTTTTTATGGCAAGCAGATATGATACAGGTGATCCCGATTTTCTTAATATTCCTCTTTCAAAAGAGGAGTATGATATCTTTCTTCAGGCACTTCTTGCATCTGAAAAATTGCCCTATAATGAAAATGAGAAACCTCAGTTTTTTGCCCAGTGTATGCCGATTGAAGAGCTTGCAAGGCGAGGGGAGAGAACACTCTCTTTTGGCCCATTTCGTCCTGTTGGTTTTTCTGTGGACGGCAGACGACCATATGCGGTGATTCAGTTGCGTACAGAGAATAAAGAGAAGACAGCATGGAATCTTGTTGGCTGTCAAACTCGTATGCGACAGGCAGCACAGAAAGAGGTTTTCAGCATGTTACCTGGTCTGCAACACGCGAGCTTTTCACGCTATGGTTCAGTGCATAGAAATAGCTATTTTAATGCGACAGAGGTTCTTGATCCTTGGTTTGTACTTAAAAAAGATTCTCAAGTTCGTGTGATTGGGCAACTTTCTGGTGTTGAAGGATATAGTGAATCAATATGGTCTGCAGTTATGCTTGCGCAGGCACTTACAAGTGAAGCAGAGTTAGTTGCACCACCATTGCAAAGTATGTCGGGTGGTATGTTTCGCGCACTTTTTCACAGATATGATAGGTTTGATCCTGTTCATGCCAACTATGCATTGATTTCTAATCCGAATAAGCTGAAAAAGAAGGTACGCAAGCTCTTCTATTTTGAATCGGGAAAAGAGCATTTCAAAAAATGGTGGTTATCGTTGTAGGGGCGATCCCTGTGTGGTCGCCCTTGTTGAGATTGTCTGTTACGAATCTGAAATCTTTCCAACTTCTCGTTTTAGCCTTTTTGTCTCATCGTCTAACTGATTAGAGACATTGAGAATATCATTGATAAGATTTGATGCGCTTTCTGAGTGCTGACTGACGGCAGTAACAGAGTGATCAATACTTTCAACTTCTTGAAGATGATTTGTTATCAAGAGTGATATGTTTTCCATCATACTTGATATTGATCGGAAATCGCCAATGAGCTGGGTGATAAAGGTAACGCTTGTGTTGACGGCGAGTTGCCCCTCTTCAACTGTTTGGACTGTCTCTTTTGTATGCTGTTTGATGATGTTCAGAGCATCTGATGTCTGTTTACTGAGCTCTCGAATAGCATCTGCAACAACAGTGAATCCTTTGACCGAATCTCCTGCACGAGCGGCTTCAATAGCAGCATTAAGGCTGAGAAGATTGGTTTTAAATGCTATCTCATCAACAACCTCTACAATATCCTCAATCTGATTGACCGCCATCTGAACATTGGTCATTGAGGTGACAACACCACCAAGAACGGCGGACGATGCATCTGCTTTTTTACCAAGCGAGGTAACGACGGTATGCATACTCAGGACATCTTTTTTTGTTCCTGTTAGCTTTCCTGTGATATCTGATAGTGAGCTTGATGCATCTTGCATCATTGTTTTTGATAGAGAAAAAGTCTCCTGCGTATCGTGCATATTAAGACTCAGGATATTGGATATCTTTTGGAGTTTTCCAGACATTTTCTTTATATGCCTGATAATCTCTTTGAGATCTTTAGTCTTCTCTTCGACCATCTCTCCAAGTAACTTTTCTTTTCTTTTTATCTCTCCAATTTTATGTTTTACAAAGAGCGTTAGAGCGGTGATAATCGAGAGGAGAGCAAGAAGTCTAAACCAAATTCGTTGATAGAAAAAAGGTTCAATCGTAAAGGTAAACTGTGATGATTGAGTACTCCATACTCCATCATTATTCGCTGCTTTGACTTCAAAAGTATAGGTTCCATGGGGAAGACTTGTGAAAATTGCGTGGCGTCTTGTCTCCGCATTTACCCACTCATCAGAGAGTCCTATCAGACGATATATAAATGAAACCTGTTGAGGGAAGAGGAGGCTGAGGCCAGTATAGTTAATTTGGACTGTCGTTGTCTCAGGAGCAAATGAGAAGTCATCTTGATTAAATGCAACAGGAAGGTTGTTGTCGCTCTTTATTGTAGTAATTGCAGTGAGAGGGATGATCTCATTCTTAATGATTTTGTTTGGATTGACAACAACGACACCTTTTGATGTTGGGAACCAGATGCGTCCATCTTCTCCTTTCCATGTATTGGGTTGTGTTCCACCGTCACATTCAGCGGTTGGCATTCCATCTCCGACACCATAGTGCCGTGCCTCAATAGTTGAGATTTCTCCACGCATAAAACGATTAATCATCTCTTTTGTAATAAAAACAATACCTTTATTTGAGGTGACCCATACATTATTGTTGTTATCTGTGATAACATCAAACAGAGATGTTACCGGGAGACCTGCATTTTTACCGATATTGTATATTTTGTTGTTTTCAAAGATAAAGAGTCCTTTTGATGAAGCAAAGTAGATTCGTCCAGCTTTTGTTGCGTATATTCCTTCTATATTAATATTCGCAAAAGCAGGGTGAAAAAGA
>JAGLDR010000007.1 GCA_023145475.1 bacterium | reverse complement strand
CAATTTTTTCAGACCTTAACAATCTCAATGACATTACTATTCACGAAGAATACTCAACAATGCTCGGTCTCACAAAAGAGGAAATTGACCACTCTTTTGCCAACCGTATTCCTGAAACCTGCAAAAAACTTGCTTTAACACGCGAGGAGTTTGATGAACAACTCAGATTTTGGTATGACGGCTATTCGTGGGACGCAAAAAACTTCATCTATAATCCATTCTCCATCTTGCGCTTCTTTGATGCGCAATCATTTCAAAACTTCTGGTTTTCAACTGGGACACCGACATTTTTGGTCAATTTCATCAGAGACAAAGGGCTCGATGTTACCGATTTAGAAGACTATCCAGTTAATCAAACCTTTTTTGACAAATTTGACATTAAAAATATTGATATCATATCACTGCTTTTCCAAACTGGCTACCTGACTATCAAACGAAAAGATTCCTATGGATTTATTATGCTCGGATATCCAAATGAAGAGGTTCGAGGCTCATTCTCAGATAATCTTCTTGAAAGTTATGCAAATAAAGAGCAATCAGAAGTCAGTAAAACGATGCGCAACATGACGCTTGCACTAGAAGATAATGATATTGAAACCTTCAGCAAGGAGGTTAACGCTCTTTTTGCCTCTATTCCGCATCAGATTTTCATTGCAAAAAAAGAGGCATACTACCACTCAATTATCTATTTGGTATTCAAGCTGCTTGGTGTCTATATTGAAACAGAAGTTTCCTCTGCTCGCGGACGACTTGATGCTGTTATCAAAACCAAAGAATTTCTTTTTGTAATAGAATTTAAAATGCTTCCTGTTACGGCTGATGAAGCACTCAATCAAATCAAAGAGAAGGGCTACGCAAAACCGTACGCAACCGATTCTCGCAAAAAGTTTATGATTGGGATTTCATTTGATCCTGACAAGCGGGAGATTGGGGAACTGAAAGTGGAACGGTTTTGATATACTTACAACAATAAATTCAATATGTTACACGCTTTTGTGTTTTGTTCGTTAACCGGAGGTGTCAAGCTAAAACATGACACCGTCCTCTGCACATCGTCATATTGCGCTTATGTAGAAACGAATTACCCTTAACTTCCACCAAGTCCATCAACAATCTGCCACTTGCCAGACTTGTTTGGCTCTAACACCAGCTTTTCAGCCATAACAGGCACCTTTTGTTGCGTGCCATCAGGCAGAGTAAGACGCATCTCATACTTTTGTACAACAATCGCTCTTTTATTAGTTATTTCAATTGGATGTCGTTCTTTTAGAATATAGACGATATCTTTAAATGTATCAATGCTCTTTTGCAAATCTTCCACCACCTCTGCTTTTGTGGAAAGTGTGGAAGATAAAACAGTTGCAAACAACTCCATATCTTTGTTGTTCATTGCCTCAATACGGGTATCAAGCGATTGATAGAGTGCAAAAAAGAGCTGCTTATCAACACTTTTCCCGCTCTCCTTGATGTTTGTCATTGAAAGAATTTTCCAACTCTGTCTCCCCTTCTGAAAGACAATGATTCGCTTCTTTCCCTGCTGCATTGTGGGAAGTTGTTCCTCTTTTTTTCGATATGAGACATTATATGTCATAACACCTGTTACCGTTTTGTTAAGAAAAGAGGAGTCGGTAAAGACAAAATCTTTCTTGTGGAATGATATATCTTTAAGGTAGACACCTCTATATTCAATCTGTTTGACTCTTTCCGCTTTTTGCGGAAAATCCTCATCAAGCACATAGTAGAGAGATTTTTTATCACTCGTATCAAATGCGTGGGCATAAATATCCGTCAATGCTGTGATATTCTCTTTGTCATCTTGTGAGGGAAATGAACATCCAGAAAAAATGAGAGATAGGGTAAAAACAGCGAGATAAATACTTCTCATTGTGCCTGTTTCTCAGTCGATTCCTCAGCTGGTTTTGGTGACTTTGGTGGTGTTGGTGTCTCGCCTGGACATTTCTTACGCAATTTTGCGATTCGTTTTTTCACATCTTCAGATGAGACAGTATAATGCTTTTCAAGATAGGCAAGGCGCATTTTTGTTGAGTTGCATTTTTTAATTCTTGCATAGTATTCAGCAACACGAAGCTCTTTAATCATCAACATTGTCTCTGCCGCTGCTAGCTCTTTCTCCACCTTTTTTATCTCAGCTCCTTTTGGATATTTCTCTTTATAACGGACAAAGTGGTGTGCGGCCGCTTTTACATCTTGTAAATCTTTATCAGCAGGATTAGGAAAGAGAAAAAAGTCTGATGGTCGTTGTTCCCAATAGCTATGTCCAAGAAGATAGAGCGCAGAAGGTGAAAGCGCATGATCGGGACGCATTTTCAAAAATCGTCTAAACACTTCAACGGCTGCTGCATACTCTTTTCGTGCAAGATAAACTTGCCCAAGTGCAATAGTTGCTGAAGGCTCGTATGCACTGTAAGTATAGGTCGAAATCACCTTCATAAACGACTTCTCAGCCCTGTCATAATCTTTACTCTTGAGATAAAAAACGCCAGTTTTATAGCTTTTCTCGGCACTTGTCTCTGCATTTCTGATAATTGGGGGCTTACTGCATGCTGTAACCGCAATAGAGAGGAAAAGCAGCAGAAGAAGAACTTTTTTTATCACCGATAACTCCTTTGTATGATGCCAAGATTGGTGTATGAAACCCACCCTTCGACATTATCCTGTACGCTCTCCACTTTGCACCATTTTCCTGAAATGGCAAGTATTCTGATAACTTCACCCTCTTTTAAAGAGCCAACAGTCGAAAGTGCCCTATCTGGACCACTTTTCAAATCGTTCGCTATCCGAACAACCGCAAAAGAGGATTCTTGATAGTCACTATACTTCCCAACAAACCACGAGGAGAGAAGCAAAATGATGAGAACAACCGGAATCAGAGCCACCCTTATCTTCCAATGTGGCCTAAACATCAGCCATATTAAAAGCAGAACAAAAAGAGAGAAAACAGCCATCAACAGAAAAAACGAGTGAAGTAATTTTGTTGGTTGTTGCACCCGTTTTGGAATAGCAAGATTCTGTCTATCTGCTATAATATTCAAATTATTATGAGCCTCTGAAAAAGTAGGCGCAATTGAAAGAGTTTGGATATAGTAAAAGACTGCATCACCAATCTTTCCCTGTTTTTCTGATAAAACACCCAAATTATAGAGTGCAAGAGCATCTGACGGCTCCTTTTGTAACTCAGCTTTGAGTTGCACTGCTGCCTCATCATACTTCCCTTCAGTCAGCAATGAAAAGGTAGTGCCAAAAAGTGTTGTTGCAAGCAGCAAAAGCGTTATAAATAGATATTTTTTCATTTTTTCACCCCAAAAGAGACAATCTCTTTCTTTGCTGCTTCTTTCTGTTGCGAAAGAAGTTCCTTTTTTTCTTGACCACTATATATAAGCGACTGAATTGACTCAATAAACAAATAAACAGAAGAAGCGTCATCACCCATATTCTGCTCTAATTCCTGCTTCCGAATCCCCTTAAGATCAATCGTATGTATTTCAGAAAATGCCTCATAAAAACGGTTGAGTAACTCTGTCGCACTATCCGCAGCGTCAATCTTTGCAAAGAGCTGTTTTTGACGATAGAGACGACTCGCTTTGTTGCGTCTCGTTCTTGCTGAAAAGAGCAGCATAAGCAAAGCAACAAGAAGTGCACCAGTTGGAAGCAAAACGAGAGCCATCACCAGTAATGAGTTGAAAATACTGCCAGTCTTATAGGTTACAACACTCTTCGGGAGCGTGGGAAGAAACTCAAAAGAGTGCTTCTCTTTTTCACTTGCAACAGAGCTTTTAGTGATGGCGACTGCCTCAACATCTACTGCAACTGCCTCTCCTGATACTCTTTTATATTCACTCCCGTCAAACTGCTCAAACGGCTCAAGCTCAAGTGAATAACTCCCCTTTTTCAAACCCTTTAACATAAAAGTGAATGTTTTCTCACCACAATATTGACCGTTTTGAATCTCTGCTTCACTTTTCACATCTGGTGGAAAAATCTTCAATCCACCGTGCGGTTTCAATGCAAGATCAAGCGCAGAAAAATTACCACAGCCTGAAATAGTATATGAAAGAGAATCAATCAAGTGTCCTGCCGTTAAAGAGATTTTCAACTTGCTTGGAATTACCGTAAAAGAGCCAAAAACTGCATCTTTGTGGCTCGCTGCATCCTCTGGGGTAACAAGCGGAATAGAGAGGGCAATACTGCTGATATTCTTTTGCCGAGCAAAAAAGCCGCGCCCAGCAACCGCAACAATCATCTGCGTTGCTTCAAGCGTTTTAACACTGCTTTCAGGAATGACAAGATAGCGTTTAAGCAGCGCGTAATCATAGAGCGAATTTTTAATTTGAACACTTTTGAAAGAGAGTCGTGTCGGCTTTTCAGCCTCTTCTACCCAACTATTCTTAAATGCAGGAAACTGAGGAACATCAATGTTTCCTACTGCTCCGCGTCGAGTATAGAGATAGTAGCTAATTTCAAAAGTCATCCCTTGAAACGGTGTTTGCGAACCAAGTGGCCGCACAAAAACACGAATGAAATACCGGCGATTTCTCGCCTCCCACTTTGAAAGAGGCGTTGCAAAGTTTGGCTCAGTTGCAAGCTCTAACGCATCCTCTTGCTCATCATCATCACTCTCTATCTCATCATCACTCTGAGTCTGAGTAGCACTGTTCTGAGCAGGTGCAAGGGGATTTGCCGTTGATGAAACAGCTTTTCCAATGCGAAATGAGAGGGAATTTGATTTAACAACTCGCCCTTTTTCAAGTGTCGCCTTAACGGGAGGAATAGTGATTCTCCCTTGCTTGTTAGGAGAGAGCAAATAGGTATAGGTCTTCACTGTTTTTGAAGTCATCGAGCCATTTACAATAGAGACGGAGCGAGAAGAACTTTCACCCTGTTGCAAAAGTGTAAAAGCAGAAAAATGAGGCATCGGGATATTTTTGAAATCACCTTCATTATCTTCAACCACTTCCATTTGCACCGTAACACGGTCGTTTTGTGTCAACTCTGTCATTTCAGCAACCAGAGAGATACTACTAGCAAAAAGAATTACCGAAGAGAGAGCAATTGCTAGCATGAGGATAATCCTTACCACGATTGACCTCCAGTCGACTCTTCATCTTTCTGTAACATAAAGGGGTTTATTTGCAACTTCTTGCGCTGTTTGAACTGTTTAAGCAACTCTTTTCCTTCCTCTTTTTTCTTTTTATCCTCTTCATCTTTCTTCGCTTGAGCCGCTTGCTGCTGCTTCTCTTCTTTCTTCTCTTTTTCTTTATCGGACTGCTTCTGTTTCTCTTGTTCTTCCTCTTTTTTCTGCTCTTCTTTGCTCTTCTGCTCGCTCTCTTTTTGTTCAGAGTCCTTTTGGTCTTGCTTTTCGCTATCTTGCTCTTTGTCTTCTTGTTCTTTTTGCTCTTCTTCTTTATCTTGATTCTCTTTTTTCTGCTGCTCTTTTTGTTGCTCTTCTTGCTGTTTGAGCAATCTGCGAACAATCTCTAAATTTGTTGCACTCTCTCTATCGGGAGCTGTTCGCAGTGCATTTTTATAAAAATCAGCTGCCTCTTTATATTTTTTTTGCTGTGCGTAACTATTCCCAATGTTGTGGTATATATCGTGGCGTAAATCGGTGTTTGGATCAGCTTGCAGACTCTTTTCATAGAGTTCAATAGCGCCATCAAAATCACCTTTTCTATAGGAGGTATTTCCAAGATTATAATATATTTCAGGCTTCTCTTTATATTTCTTTATCCCCTCTTGAAAGCTTTTCTCCGCTTTTTCATACTCTCCCTTTTCATAGGATTCTCGCCCCTCTTTGTTTTCAGAAATCTCTTTCTTAAATGGAGAAAAAGCAAGATTAAAAAGAATTGCAAACAGTGCTACTACCTTGAATTTGCTCATCTTTTCCTCCTTTTTCTTGTCACCAAGACAGTGAAAAGAATAAAAGACAAAAGTCCAACAAAAAGAGGGAGTTGATACCGTTCTTTATAGATAACAATGCGCTTGTTATCCTCTTTTGTTCTGTTTTTAAAAGAGTTAATATATGAGGCAAGGGTATCGCCTCTTTTAATCTCTTCTGCAGAGAGATTTGAGATACACTCTCTAAAAAACGAGGTGTTTAATTGCGAGATCACATTCTCTCCTTTGCTATCTTTCACATAACTGTTATCAACACGAATAGGAGCCCCTTCAACTGTCCCAATTGGCATAATTGCAAGGTGAATCTTCTCTGTGGTCAATCGCTCTTTTATCTGGTCCATTGAAAGTTTGGGATCTTCACCATCAGAGATAATCACCAGCAATCTATCACTTTGTTGATTGCCATGAGTTAGTGTATCAACCGCCAGATTGACAGCGTCATTTATAGAGCTGCCCTGCTTTTGAATCATTCCTGGCTCAAGTTGGGAGGCAAGAATAGTCAATGTGTGATAGTCAGCAGTAAGTGGAAGCTGCATAAATGCGGCTCCAGCAAAGGGAATAAGTGCCACTCTGTCGCCTTTAAGCGACGAAATTGCATCGATAAGCATATTGCGACCTTTGAGATAGCGTGCGCCCTGCTCATCTTCGGCGAGCATACTAAGACTAACATCAAAAACAACAGCAACATCAATGCCTTCTGCTGAAGTTTGCACTTCATCACCACCAACTTGTGGCCGAGCAATAGCAATAGTGAAGAGGAACAATGCAGTGAACAACACCATTCGTCTTGTCCAGAGCAATCTCGTTGATGTTATGACAATTTCCGATTGCTGTGAAGGCGAAAACTGCTTGAGAAAGCGATGTTTCTTGTGCAAGGCAGCTCCGATAAGATAGAGCAACAACGGCAGCCAGACAATAACTGCAAACAGATAGTCTATATCATGCCATCTCATCTCTCTACCTCCGGAAACAGAGGAAAAATGAGTGCAAAAATGCGAGCAAGTAGAATAAGAATCATCGCAGCAATTATCAGCTGTTGCGCATATTCTTTATAGGTTCTATATGTTTTTGAGGGAATTGGACTCTTTTCTAATGTATCAATCTCAGCAAATGATTTTTGTAAATCCTTGGTATCGAGTGATTGAAAAAAAGTGCCGCCCGTAACTTGAGCAAGTCGTCTCATCAGTGCAGGATCTGTCTTCATTTTTACCTTTCGATAACTCATCCTTCCAAAAAAATCTTTGCCAGCAGGAAACTGGACAGGCTTATCTGTTCCAATAAGAATCGGATATATTTTAACCCCTATTTTCTTTGCAATCTCTGCCGCATTATCAGGACTCACATTACCTGCATTGTTGGCACCATCGGTCAACAGAATCAAAATACGGCTTTTTGTTTTACTTTCATCAAGACGGCTCAATGCAAGTCCAAGCCCATTTCCAATAGCGGTACCATCTTCAATAACGCCCGTTTTCAGACGAGTCATCAAGGTTGTAAACATACCATAATCCATCGTTAATGGCACTTGAAGATAGGCATCACTCGCAAAAAAGACAAGACCAATTCTATCATTTGTCCGTTCTTTTATAAATTGCGCAATCACCTGTTTTGCTGCTTCAAGACGGTTATTTGGCTTAAAATCGAGTGCCTCCATTGAGCCAGAAACATCCAGCGCAATCATAATATCTTTGCCTTCAACTGGCGGTGTTATCACCTTATCAAGATTCACCGGACGCGCAAGCGCCAACACTAAGAGAAAGATAGCAATGGCATCAATAAGAAGCGGAAGTTGCCAATAAAGCCCAACAGTTTTCCGAATCCCACTCCAGTTACTGAACAGAATACGAGAACCCTTCAATTGCCAATGAGCCACAAATGGCGCAAAAACAAAAACAAGCAAAAGAAGAAGCCACGGATTAAGAAAGCGCATCATTCACCTCCTTTTTTGCCTTTTTTTCTTCCTCTTTTTGTGCAAAGAGCTCCTCTGTCTTTTGAAGAATAGATGAGAAAGATACAAGCATCTCTGTCAACTCATCTTCTCTGAGATTTTCTTCGGCAAATTTATATCTGTCACCCGTTTTCAGTACCTTTGTGAGAAGCTCAAGCGATTTCTCATCTAAATCCTCTTCTCTATATTTCTTTATCACCTCTCTTGTTGTCATTTCAAGAAACAGAACTGCTGTCCTCACCTCAAGATAATGTCTAATTCCAATAGTAATATTATCAACTGCACCATCTATATCGTCATTTTCAAGAGCCACCGAGGCCTTTGTGTAGTAACCCATTGCCACATCAAAAGGAGGGATAATGCGTTCAACCACGATCTGCTCCTTTCTCCGTTTTTTAATCAAATAGTAGATAAGCCAGCCAAGAAGAAGCAACCCAAGCAACCCAAGCCCAACCCATAACAAAAAGTAGTCTTCAATCGTGGCAATTGCACTCTTTTTAAGATCTTTCAAATCTGTCTGTTGCTCTGTTGTTATCGCATTGATTGTGATTTTCTTTGCAGAAACAGCAATCTCTTTTGTGCCGACTACCACCGTTATTTCAGGCACTTCAACCTCACCTGTATCCAACGGAACAAGAGTTATCTCAACACTTTTATCCAACTGCTTAACAGCCGTAATTGCCACATTCTCACTCTCTGTTTTAAAGAGAGCTGAGGGAGCTTCATCCCCTTTTTCGACAGGAATAGTAATGGTAATTCCGCCACCCGTGCTGTAGGGAGGAGATGACCAGACAACATCTGTTGCATAGAGTGTACAAAAAAACAGAATGGTTAGTAGTAACAGTAGTAATCGCTTCATCAGTCGTCTCTCTTCCTCATCATTACTCACTGGCATCAAATCACGCCAACGAATATAAATATAAGGTAATTTAGATAAAAATCAACCACTGCCATACGATATTTTATTGGGAAGTTTTCCCAAAAAGTTTTAAACGCTTTCTCGCACCCAGTCCTCTTGTGTTTTAGAGTGATTTCTGGCATTATAACGAGACGAATTGTTATATGAGATCTATTCTGCATGAAACGGCGACTCTATAAAACATATATTCGGACAACGAATATGAATCGGTGGCTGCGTGAGCTGATAACACCAGCAGGAGCGATGGTAATCACTGTTTTTGTTGTTGCTCTTCTTTTTGGAAACAATCCTGAAAAGAATTTCATCTATCAAATCACCGTCTTTTCACTCTCTTTGATTTTTGTCTCCCTTCTCTTCTCACTCCGCTTCAAAACAGCAATTCGCCTGACTCCTCTCTTTCCTGAAAAGTGCTCAGTCGGAGAAAAAGTCTCCTACTCTCTTGAGCTGACTAATCGAGGAGATATTACAGAAGATGGTCTTTTTTATAGTGAAATACCGTCATCAGAACCACTTTCACTTGACGCATTTCTCAATGGGCGAGAGGAAAATGAAGAAGACCGAAACCGTTTTGATAAGAGATTTGGATACTATCGCTGGAAGGCACTCTCAACACTAAAGCAGGGTGTTACACCGAAACGTCAACCACTTCCCCGCTTGCTACCAAACGAAAAAAAGAGGGTGCGCGTCTCTTTCAAACCACTTCGGCGAGGATATATCCACCTTGCGGGATTTTCTCTTTTTCGCTCTGACCCTTTTGGTCTGTTCCGCCGTAAAATAAATTTTCATATACCGACAAATATTGTGGTCTATCCACCTGTCTATCCTCTTGCCGTTGAACATCTTCTTGGCAGTGGAATTATTCGACTCGGAACAGGAGAAAAGAGAGATCAAAAGGGACATTCGGGTGATTTTCTATCTCTGCGCGAGTATGTTCCTGGCGACCCTGTCAAACAGATTGATTGGAAGTCGACAGCAAAAGGTGAACCTGTCATCTTCAAGGAGTTTCAAACAGAGTCACAAGCTCGTATCACCCTCTTTTTAGATGTTGTGTCAAAATTCTCAATGGAGCCTCTCGTTGAAGATGCTATCTCCTATGCCTCATCTCTTGTTGTTGCCGCTGCGGCAAATGCCAATATTGAAGATATTGTAACGGGGGAGCAGATTTTTTCCGCTCGTATCGGCTCAAATGAGGCAAAAAAAGAACGATTGCTTGATGCGTTAGCAACAGTTGAAACGGTGGCAACATCGCACTATAAAAAGCTGTTTCACTATCTTTCTGCTGAACATCGTTCAATGGGTGGTGCACTTGTTGTAATGACCACATTGTCTACTAACAATATGAAACTACTGAAAGAACTACATCTTATTAAAATCCCATTCTCTGCTGTTCTTTTGGTTAACTCTCTTACCTTTACTATCAGCCAGCGTTGTGAAAAAGAGGGAATAAAAGTTATCAAAAAAGGCTCTTGGCACCACGAGAAAACAGAATGAAAACAGCTCCATTTTTAACAGCTGCCTACCTGCTCTGGTGGGGTTTTGAAACGGGAAACATAGCCGTTTCTATCGTACTTGCACTCTTTGCTGAATTATTTAATGCGACCAAAAAGAAACGCCACCTCTCAGAGGGTGATTTTATCAACATCTCTGATACTATATCACTTATTTTAGTGGCATATCTTGTCCTCGTTTTCTTCCTCTATCCACTGAGAGAGGCTCCATACCATCTTGTTGAATGGCTCCCGATTATCAATATCCCACTTCTTTTTGCACAATTTATCAGCACGGGTAACTCTGTCGTCATCGGCACCCGTTTTGGAGGCAAGAAAAAGAGACCGCACGCCCATCAACCACTCAACTTCTCCTTTCTCTTTTTTGGTATGATTATCTTTTCTGCAGCAACAGGCAGCAATCGAGGAGGTGAATTTTTTATCATTCTCATTACCCTGATACTCCTCACTTTTTTGCCTTTTAGATCCCGCAGATTTCCCCTGCCTCTCTTTGTGATTGCGGGAATCCTTGCTGTTGCCCTCTCCATTGGAGGAAACAGAGGATATCTCAAGGCACACAGCACCATTAAAGCAGCAATGATGCGTTGGGCTCAAGCGTATTACGAGCAAAAATATGCCAATTTCTCTAAAGTCACAACCGCTCTTGGTGATGTCGGAAAGATGAAGCTTTCAGGGAAAATTGTCATGCGGGTGAAAAGCAAAAAACCACCAAAACTGATGAAAGAGGCGGCATTTACCACTTTTGGACACTCTATTTGGTTTCACAAAGATAAAAACATCACCAAACTTACTGCTGAAAAAACCGATTGGATTATTACAAAAAAGAAGTCATCATCCTCTCCTTCTCTCCATATTTCGTTCAATTTCCCTCGGCAACAAGGGGTTATTCCACTTCCCTATAAGGTGGCTCGTATCCGCAATCTCAATGTTGCAGGAATCGAAAAAAACGGAGTCGGGAAGTTCTTTGTCTCCGAGGGACCACCACTGCTTGATTATGATATTATCATCAATGAAACTGAGTCGTTAGATAGCCCTTCTGAAACCGACTTAACCATCCCTAAGCAAGATTACGAGACGCTTCTTGCCATTATTAACAGTTTTAATATGGCAAAAGAGACAACCATTGAAGAGAGAATTAAAATCGTTGAAAAATACTTCAACACCTTTTCGTACTCCCTTGATTTGCAAGGAAAAGGAGCGCATAAAACACCACTTCAAAACTTCTTGTTGAACACCAAACAGGGACACTGTGAATTTTTTGCAACCGCAACAGTTTTGTTACTGCGCGTTCAAGGCATTCCTGCACGCTATGCAATCGGCTACGCTATCAGCGAAAAAGATCGTTTTTCAGATGGCTATATTGTAAGAGAGAGAGATGGCCATGCATGGGCAGAAGTTTTTGAGACTGGAGGGTGGAAAGTCGTTGACACAACACCAGCAAGTTGGATTGAAGAGGACGCTAAAAACGCCTCAATATTTGAAAAATTCACTGATTTCATCAACTTTATGTCGTTCTCATATCAAAAATATCGATTAACAAAACAGCGAGAATCATCACTCTATATGATTGGAGCAATTCTGCTGCTCTCCTCGTTCCTCATCATTCGTATCTCTTGGCGTATGCGCAAAAATCGTGTCATTAAAAAAGATGATCTGAAAAACAGGGAATTTCACGACTCACCATTTCGACTGATTGTCGAACTTATCCGAAAAAGAGGCATTAGCAAAGAGGAGCATGAAACAGTGCAAGAGTATCTAGTGCGAGCATCTGAAATCCTCTCAATTGAAATGCCGGAACAGCGACTCTTCTATCTTCATAACAAACTTCTTTTTGATCCAAAAGGAATTTCTAAGATTGAAAAGGCTGAACTTGTCGGTGGTGTCGCAGGCTGGATACATAAATTAAAGAGTTAGCTAAAAGAAATGGATTGCATTTGTTGGGGAGAAGAATATACTGTAAAGGTATTTTTAAATGATTCATAGGGAGGTTCTTATGAAACAGGTGACAAGAGTTGTTTTAGGCGTTCTATTTGTTTTCATCATCTCTGCATGTGGAGGTGGCGTACCTCAAAATCCTGATACAGGAAACACAGCGGACTCAGCAAATACGGCTGACACTGCTGATACCGCCAACACTGCTGATACCGCCAACACTGCTGATACAGCCGACACTGCTGATACCGCCGACACTGCCGACACTGCTGACA
>JAGLDR010000069.1 GCA_023145475.1 bacterium | reverse complement strand
GACATCGCGAATGATACTCAGTCGATCAACTTCTTTTTTACTCATTAGTAGCATTTTCCCCATTTGAAGCCCTCCAAGTGAACAACATGTTGCACTTGACAGGATAGTTTAAAAAGCGGACATTTCTACTTTGCCCAAACAAAAATTTGCTTTCATAACTACAAAATGATAGAAGCGTATTGTAGTGATGAGTTTGCATTAGGAAAATGTTTATTTTTTTAACTGAGAGGATGAAATGAGAAAAAGTTCAATGGTATTTTTATAAGAAAAGGCTACACCGTAGTTTATAACATAAGCAATCTTAATGTACCGGAAAAGGTTAGTTCATTTAAAAAACGGTGTTGGGATTCTGAAATGGAGAGTTCTGAAGGCAGGGTATATCTCGGGTGTGCCAACGGACAGTTTCGGATAGAAGATTCAGGACTTATCACTGTTTCTGGGAAGAAAAACTATCTGAGAGAAGGATATGTGCGCAACAATATTCTCTACCAAGTTTTTTCTGGCGCACTCCATAAATCAACTGTGATGGAGGAGTAACATGCGATACAAACTCATTTTTATACTGTTTATCATTTTGATGTCATCCTGTTCATCGTGCAACAGTGGTCAAAAGATAGATGGTGATAGTGATAAAAACCAAAGTGTGGATGATTTTGTAGATGAAACTGATGTTGAACAGAGCGAAACTGTTGATGAGCAGTTTGATGATATTGCGCAACAACCGGATGAAGAGACAACAGACGATTACTGTCCCTCTCTCAAGGAGGCACCGTTTCCTTATGAAGAAGAGAGCGGTCAGAAACACTTCTGCAGACCGTGTGATACACCAACAGAAAACGATCCACACTGTGTTATAAATCTTATGCAGGATTTGCAGGATAGAGTAGGAAGTAGCGACTGTTGGCCCTATCCGTGCAAATGGGATAGCATATCTCCAATGAAACAAGGGGATCCTTCAGATCCAGATTATCTTCATGAATGTGATCTCAAGGTTTCTGTTAACGGAGGAGCGTGGTCAATAAATGGGGTAAATAGAAAACAGTTCACTCTTCAGGACGGTATTGTACAGATAGGATTAACTGGAAGCATCCTACACAACATGGCGAACAGATGGGTTAAATATTATATTAAAGATGGATATTATGAGGTTGTTGCTTCTCCTGCCGGTGGAGCTGGTGGAATGTATACCCACGACATCACAATTTTAGATCTCTATGAACTATCGCCACAGGGACAAGCTGAAAAAGGCTATCTATTAGCGATTGAAAACAAAAATGGAATTCCCTTTTACAGGATAATATATACAGTCAAAACAGACATTCTCCATCAAGTATATCAACCCGCGATTGGCCCGGAATATGTGGCAATAAATGTTGAGTTTTACTCTGATAATCCAGAAGAAATGGAACCCGCTAAAGTGCTTGTGGCAAAAAGAGGCGAGTGGAAGTGGAAAAAGATAGCTGAAGGTGAGGCAAAAATTGTGATGGCAGACCACTATCTATCGGTACAAATCGATCCTCTGAACAACAAAGATTCTTACCTCTGTGATCTGGAAAAAGAGATAAATAA
Organism: bacterium; assembly: GCA_023145475.1. Taxonomy (GTDB): domain Bacteria; phylum UBP6; class UBA1177; order UBA1177; family JAGLDR01; genus JAGLDR01. The sequence continues at coordinate 23,602 of JAGLDR010000069.1, read as the reverse complement.
CATTGAAAAGGACTGTATCAAAATAAACAAAGAAGGAGAATACGGCAATTATACTGTTTTTGACGACAACAACCCGAAAAGAATGGTCTATACCTCAGATTTACAGACACTTACTCTCCGAGAAGAGAAGGATGGAGTCATCACATACACTCACCTTGATATTCCTCCGGTAGAGGATGGAATATATGACAGCCTTCTTGCTGCTGAACAGCTCAAAGGAAATTTGTTGCTATACGGTGAAAACAGAGCGGTAAATCAAGGGATATGGTCAAAAAGACAACTGTGTCAGATAAATATTAAGACGAAAGAGCGCGTATGCATCCCCTTTGGTATTAATGAATGGACAGAAAACCCCAGACAGGGATATTCTATGTGGGAAGGAGATTATGTCGTATGGCAAACATCGGGAAGTACCATAGCCACCTTGAGAGACATGAAATGCTATTGTGAAAAAGAGGGTGTGTGTCTGCTTAAAGAGTAAGTTGTCTGGTTGACATAAAGACAGATGGCAGAATTGTTGCAAATCTAAAAAAAAATCTTATTCAACTCCCTTCCTTTTTTTAAAGGGAAGGGTTGGGGATGGGTTTCCCAAGAAATATACGATAAAAAATTTCATACTTTCATTTTAAAAGAGTATACTTCCTTGTTCTTTAACATTAATCGGGGAGTGTCACATGGCCAAGAAAGAGTCAACAGCAGACAAATTGAAGAAAAAGTTGTTTATGGAAAAAGAGTCGGCATGGAACGGCATTGATGAAAAAAAGTCAGCATCAATTATGAAGTTTTCTGAAGGGTACAAAGATTTTCTTAATGTTGCAAAAACAGAGCGAGAAGTTCTTGCGCACATCAAAAAAATTGCAGCAAAGAAAAAGTTTGTATCAATTGAAAAGGCAAAAAAAGGTGATAAAAAACTCTTTCTTTCGTATGATGGTGTGAGTGGCGCACTTGCAGTCATTAACGATCCTGAAGCGTTTGCAAAAGGTTTTTTGATGGTTGGTTCTCACATTGATGTGCCTCGCATCGATTTGAAGGGAAATCCGCTGTACGAAGCAGAAGATATGGCATTTATGAAGACACATTACTATGGCGGAATCAAGAAGTATCAATGGGTAACTCGTCCTCTCGCATTGCACGGTGTTGTCGTGAAAAAGAGTGGAGAAGTGGTCAATGTTGCGATTGGTGAAAAGGATAGCGATCCTGTTTTTACTATCAATGATTTGTTGCCACACCTTGCACAACAGCAGATGCAGAAAAAGGCTGGAGAGGTTATTGAAGGCGAGAATTTGAACATTCTTGTTGGCTCAATTCCCTATGAGTTTAAGTCAGAAAAAGATGGAATAAAATTGGCAGTAATGAAATATCTGAACGATGAATACGGCATAGTTGAAGAGGATTTTGTTAGTGCTGAATTGCAACTCGTTCCCGCTGGAAAAGCAAGAGATGTAGGCTTTGATCGCTCATTTGTTGGTGTTCATGGACACGATGACAGAGTGTGTACCTTTACAGGAATGCAGGCAATCTTTGATGCAAAAAACAGCAAGAAAAATATGTTGATGGTCTTTTTTGATAAAGAAGAGATTGGCTCAAAAGGAAATGCCGGCGCAGATTCAAACATATTAGAGCGCATCGTCAACGATGTCATTAACCACTATGGAAAAGGCGATTACAATACGCTGATTAAAGCACTCGAAAACAGTGCATTTCTTTCAGCCGATGTTAATGCAGCAGTTGACCCTGAGTGGGCTGGAGTGAATGAGTCAAAGAATGCAGGCCATATTGGTAAAGGCGTCTGTCTCACTAAATTTACTGGTGTTAGAGGCAAGGGAAGCAGCAACGAAGCTCACGCAGAGTTTGTTGCAAAATGTCGCGCTGCATTTGATAAGGGTGGCGCCGCATGGCAGACAGCTGAACTTGGAAAAGTTGATCAAGGTGGCGGCGGAACTATCGCTATGTTTATCGCAGAATATGGGATGGATGTTGTCGATTGTGGAACAGCTATTTTGTCAATGCATAGCCCATTTGAAGTGGCGAGTAAAGCTGATATTTATCACACTTATCTGGCGTATAAATCATTTTATGACTATTTGAAATGATAGAGAAATTGCAGGCAGCTGCAGCGTTTGTAAAACAACAATTTGGTGAAGATGTTCCAAAGCTCGCTCTCATTCTTGGGAGCGGGCTTGGCTCCTTTCCTGCAACGGTGGATATTGTTGCAGAGTTGCCCTATTCCTCAATTCCTAATCATCCTGTTTCGACTGTTGTTGGGCATGAGGGAAAGTTGCTTCTTGCTGCGGATAAAAAGAGTGGAAAACGCTTTTTGATTATGCAGGGAAGAGTCCATTTTTATGAAGGCTACTCAATGTCTGAGGTGGTTTTCCCGGTGAGAATGTTTGCACTGCTCGGTGTTAAGACTTTGATTGTTACGAATGCCGCTGGTGGTGTCAATCCTTCGTTTGAAGCTGGTGAGTTGATGGTTATTGAAGACCATCTTAATATGATGGGAACAAACCCACTTATTGGGGTGAATTTTCAAGAGTTGGGTACTCGCTTTCCCGATATGTCAATCCCCTATTCGAAGCGGTTGATTGATATGATTCGTAGCGTTGCGATGAAGAGCGATATATCTCTTCGTTCTGGTGTCTATGCGGGAATGACAGGGCCATCCTTTGAAACGCCATCAGAAATTAAAATGCTCGGCATTCTTGGTGCGTCCGCTGTTGGGATGTCAACCGTTCCGGAGGTCATTGTTGCTAACCATGCAGGAATGGAGGTCGGAGGAGTCAGCTTTATATCAAACAAAGGCTCTGGGCTTTCCGATAACCCACTTTCGCACGAAGAGGTCGGACTTGCAGCAAAAGAGGTTGAACCACTTTTTGCTCATTTAATGAATGGTATTGTTACCGTTCTTTTAGAAGAGGATTAATGTATGAAATCTGAATTGCTCCAGCACGCTATCACTCAATCTCTTGCTGTTCGGAATCGCTCATACTCACCCTATTCTCAGTTTAAGGTGGGAGCAGCACTGATTACAAAATCGGGCAATATTTTTGTCGGAACCAATGTTGAAAATGGCTCGTATGGAGCGACCGTTTGTGCTGAACGCATTGCACTCTTTTCTGCTGTTTCTGCGGGAGAGAGAGAGTTTGAAACACTTATTGTTACGGCAGATATGGATGGGAAAGCAGTCTATCCATGTGGGTTGTGTCTGCAGGTGTTCAGTGAGTTTGCTCCACAAATCCCGGTGGTTTTAGTCAATGCATCAACAGGGAAAATTGAAAAAGAGACAACACTTGACACTCTTTTTCCTCACCAATTCTCACTAAATTCATAGGACAAAAGATGTCAAAACAGAGTGTCATTTCGATTGGTAAAAAAGTTCTCCCCTTTCTGTTTATTGCGGTGATAATTTTCTTGTTAGCACGCAAAGTTAATATTGATGAACTATTGATTGTCATTCAGAAGATGGACTGGATCTATTTTCTTCCTGCGGCACTTATCTATTTTTCTACCTTTTTTATTCGTGGGTTTCGTTGGCAGCTGCTATTACACCCATTTGGAAAGATAGCGTTTCTCACATCGGTTATGGTGACCGTTGCAGGTTTTGGTATCAATTTGATAATGCCCGCACGAGCAGGCGAGTTTGCACGAGCGTGGATGCTCAACCGACGAAGCTCAATTACTGGTGTGCATATCTTTGCCACCGTTGTTGTTGAAAGAATTTATGATGGACTGACCATCGTCCTGATTTTAGTTGTAACACTCTATTTTGCGCCATTCAAAAGTGACTATCAATACGCTGCAACCATACTCTCTGCTCTTTTCCTTACCCTTTTTGTCTTTACACTCTCCGCTGGATTTATGCAGTGGCCAAAAGTTTTGTTGAAATTTGTATTTAAATATTTACCACGCAAACTACATAAAATAGAAGAGTTGTTAGACACCTTCTTCTCCTCTTTGCACAGTGGCACACCGATGACCGTTATTCGGCTTCTTTTACTCTCATTTCTTATCTGGGGAGTCGAGGCAGGAGTCTACATAATCGTCATGCAGGCATTTGGTCTTCAGATAACTCTTATCAGAGTCTTAATATCGTTAGCCGCCGCAAATCTTGGAATGCTCGTCGCGCCAACACCCGGTGGCATTGGTGTCTTTCAAGCTGCTATGACCGAAGCACTTATGTTGACAGGCGTTCCATTTGAGCAGGCACTAGCCATCTCAATAGCCGTTCATGCCACACAGCTTATCGTCATCGCCGCCGTTGGAATACCATCTGCAATTTATTATGGTGGGTTTAAGAAAGCCAGATAATTCTAAAAACCATAGAGTGAAAAAAAGAGTTCCTGCATAGGAAGCAGTAGCGACAAGATTGCGGCAAAAGCGATGAAGGGACCAAAATAGATTGCTCTATCTAAATCATCTTCATTGTCTGATTTTATATCTTCTGTGGTTACTGATTTTGCAATTCTTTTTGTTCCAACAAGTTGAAAGAGAAAAAAGACAATAATGGCGGTGGAGCTTGCAATCAAGATAATCATTGGAAGTGCCAATGCTCCGCTAAATCCACCGGCGGCGGCTAGTATATAGACATCTCCAAACCCCATTCCAATCTTTTTAGTAATCAGATAGAAGACGCCGATAACGAACAAAAGTGTGCCACCACCGACTGCAATGCCGATGAGGGATTCTGTTATGGTGATATTTTGGGAGAAAAAGGCACGAAGTGGTGCAAAAATAATGAGTGGAACAACAGTGGCAAGATAGACATCTTGCGTTTGGATATCAATGATAGAGATGACCACCATTGATGCCATAAAAAAGAGGATGAAAAGAAACTCGATTGTTGGACCAAATATGATGAATGAGAAGAGAAAGAGAAGGGCTGTTATCAGTTCAATTGTGGGATAGATAGGGGATATTGGGTTTTTACATGCGGAGCATTTTCCTCTTAAAAAGAGCCAACTGATGACGGGGATATTTTCATACCACTTGATTGTGTGTTTACATTTTGGGCAACTGCTTGGCGGAAAGACTATCGATTTTCCAAGGGGGATACGATAGATGAGGACATTAAGAAAACTGCCAATAAGAAGGCCAAATATAAAGGTGAAAATGGCAAGTGGTGTCTGCATTGCCGGATAGGTGAGAAGTTCATACATAATTAATCCTCTGATTCTGATAAACCTGCTTTTGTTATGCGATAACGCAAGGATCTTTCTGAAATACCAAGCAGCTCGGCTGCCTTCCTGCGTTGATTGTTGCTTTTAAGAAGTGCGTATGTGAGATACTGTTTTTCAAGCTCTGCGAGCACCTCATCAAGATTGGCAGGAAGGTGGATGTCAACAGGTGAGCTTGATGTGTCAACATCTTGAAAAGAGAGTGCGTCAGCGGTAATATTATCATCTTTTGATAAAACGAATGCCCTTTCTAGAATATTTTTGAGCTCGCGGATATTGCCAGGGAAATGATAGTTTCCGAGCGTTTCGATAGCATCTTCACCGATTGTTTTTGATTTGTCATATTGAGCATTGAGTTGTTTAAGAAAGAGATGTAGCAGTCTCGGAATATCTTTTTGTCGCTCCCTCAGTGAGGGGATATAAATCTCAAATACATTTAAGCGATAGTATAAATCTTCACGAAATCGACCCTGTTTCATCTCTTCTCTGAGGTTTTTGTTGGTTGCTGCAACAAGGCGGACATTTGTCTTTAGCTGGGTGGTTCCGCCTACTCGGACAAATGTTTTTTCTTGCAGTACTCGCAACAATTTTACTTGCATTTGCTCGGGTAATTCTCCTATCTCATCAAGAAAGAGTGTTCCATTTGATGCGACTTCAAAATAGCCTTTTTTCAGGGAGTTTGCTCCCGTAAATGAGCCTTTTTCGTGGCCAAATAACTCACTCTCTAGCAATGTGATGGGAATGGCTCCACAGTTTACGGGAAACCAGTCGTTACTGCTTCTATTGCTTTTTTCGTGAATATAGCGTGCAACGACCTCTTTTCCTACACCACTTTCACCTGAAATAAGTACGGTGCTGTCTGATGTTGCAATTTTATCGGCAATTGCGAGAACCTCTTTCATCGATTTGCTTTCAGATATAACCGAGAGAAGTGATTTTTTTTGTGTTGCGGGTTTTGCTGTGGGGGTTGATAGAGGTGCTTGGGTTGCTGTTGATGAGTCATTCGCTTTTTCAACAATATTACGAATTTCTGCCATAGTAAATGGCTTGCTTATATAGTCAACTGCGCCTATTTCAAGGGCTTTCATTGCAATTTCTGTTGATGCGAATGCAGTAATGACAATCAGTTTTGATTGTGGTGCTATCTGCCTCAGTTTTGCAAGAAGATGAATGCCGTCAATTGCTTCAGGCATATTGTAGTCTGTCAAGATAACGGCGTAGCGATTTTTGGATACCAAGTCGATTGCTTCGGCTCCATTTTTTGCTGTTTGAACGGTATAACCCTCTTTTTTTAAGAGAATAGAGAGATATTGTCTCATGCTTAGTTCATCATCAATAACCAGTATATTTCCTTTGCTCATCTGTTGCTCCTGTTAAGAGGAAGAGTGATGGTAAATGCTGCCCCATCATCGTTGTTTTCGACAGAAATTTTCCCATGATGTTCGCGAATTGTTCGGTATACGACAGCAAGGCCGATGCCTGTTCCTCTCTTTTTAGTTGAGAAAAAGGGGTCAAAGATTCGTGTTATATGCTCTTTAGGAATACCACCGCCTTCATCTTGTAAAAGGATGGTGCATTCACTATCAGTTTCACTAATATTGATTGCGATTGTGCCACTGTTATTCATCGCTTCAGCACTGTTGAGTATGATGTTCCAAAAGCTCTCTTTGATTCTATCTGCGTCACATTCAACTGTTGAGTCGCTCCCCTTGAGTGTAACGGTCAGATTTTGATTGTTCTGCATACAGAGTGTTGCTATATCATTGAGAAGTGTCTGAATATTACTCTGTTTGAAGTGATATTTTCTCTCTTCTGTGTAGTTAAATAGATCGTCGAGTAGCTTTCTTACCCGCTCGCCCTCTCTTGTTATAATATCAACAAGCTCTTTTGCTTGAGGGTCCTCTTGAGCATAGAGAGAGAAGAGGAGTTCACTTGCTCCAATAAGACTGGCAAGAGGGTTCTTGATTTCGTGTGCAATTGTTGCTGTCAGGTTGCCGATTGCGGTGAGCTTCGCTTTGCGATTGAGATTTTCCTCTTTTCGTTTTAGCTCTGTGATGTCAGAAAAAAGAGCGATGTTTTGGTTATCAATCCACGGCATAATAACGCCGTGATAAAAGTGATTCTGAATCTCTATTTCATGCCACTGTGTCGCCTCTTTTGTGAGAAGTGATGCAATAATAATAGGACTCTCTTTTATCTTTTCTGCATAGGGTGAAGCGAGAAGTATGTTTTGCATACTGTCTGTTACGACAAATCCAGTGTTGAGGGAAGAAAAGATAGAAAAGGCATTGTTTTTGAGTTCAAAAATAAGTTTTTGTTGCCTGTTGATATCTTTTGTTGCGCGATTAAATCGTTGTACAATCTTAAATGCGAGGATACCTGTAATGGAGAAAATCAGGAAATAGAGTGAAAGCCGAGAATAGAAATCATACCAAGAGATATCTGCAGAAATTGTGATAAGTGAATGAGGAATAAATCCAAGTTTTATAATCGTTCCTTGAAGATAGAGAAGGAGTGTTGCAAGAAAAACAGAAAAGATAACACCCTGCTTTTTAAGGAGTATAGCGCTATACATAATCGAAATAAGAACAAAATAGAGATAGGGGCTTTTAGGCCAGCCAGAAAAAAGTCCAATTGATATCCAAAAAATAAGATCTAAAGAGATTTGCAGATAGGTGTGAAGGGTAGTGAGCTTCTGAGGAAGATAGTCAATTAAGATATAGGAGAGAAGGTTAAAAAGGGCAAATCCGATGACACCAGCGAGCAAAAAGAAGGCTGCACGAGGAGAAAGATGGAGCGTATCAAGGGTAAATGGAATAAGAAAATAGCCAGTAAAAAGGGCAATAATAAAGAGATAACGAACGGAAAGAAAAGATTTTAGGCTGTTAAGTTGATCGGGTTTGGGGAGTGTTTTCATCCAACGGCTTTTCCCATGCTGAATATAGGAAGATACATTGCAACCATCATAGTTCCAACAATTCCACCGATAAAAATCATCATGATAGGCTCAATCATAGAGGTCAGTCCATCAACGGCAGTATCGACCTCTTGCTCGTAGAAGTCTGCAATTTTATTGAGCATTGTATCCATAGCACCTGTTGCTTCTCCAACACCAATCATCTGGACAACCATATTAGGAAAAATCTTTTCAGCGGTGAGTGGTGTAACCATATCGTTTCCTTCGATAACTCTATCTCTAACGGTAAAAATAGAGCGCTCGATAGCAAGGTTGCCGGCTGTTTTTGCAACGACAGCAAGTCCATCAACAAGTGGTACACCAGATGAAACCAGTGTTCCTAATGTTCTTGTAAACCTTGCAACGGCACTCTTTTGAATGAGCTCTCCAACAACAGGAAGGCGCATTGCATACTTATGAACAAAGAACTTAACATTCTCTTGTTTCATTGCCATTTTACTGCCGATTACAATTCCTGCTAATCCTGCGAGAACGAGCAAGATGTTAGCCTGCATCCACTCTGACATATCAACAACAACCTGCGTTAGTCCTGGAAGCTTTTGCCCATTACTTTCAAAAAGAGAGGCAAAAGTTGGAACAACCCAATAGAGCAGCACGATGGTGATAGCAATAGTTGCAAGTAAAACAATAGCAGGATATTTCATCGCACCTTTAATTTTTGCTTTCAATGCATCATTTTTCTCAAGAAAAACGGCCAATCTATCCATAATGGTATCCAAGATACCACCAACTTCACCCGCTGCAACAAGGTTGACATAGAGTTCAGTAAATACTTTTGGATGTTCCCCAAGTGCATCACTGAGTGACTTTCCCTCTTCAACAGCGTTTCTTGTCTTTCTGAGGACACTACGAAAAGTGGCTGAATCAGCTTGAGATGCAAGAAGATCCAGTGATTGGATGATTGAAAGACCCGCATCAATCATTGTTGCAAACTGCCTGGTAAAAACAACCAGCTCTTTGCCGCCAACTGCTCCTGTGCCAAGCTCTATCTGTGTCCAATCTCTTTTGACTTTACTGGCACGAATTCCTTGAGCAAGCAGGGAGTTTTTTACCCCTCTTTCATCATCGGCATCCATCGAGCCTTTGACTGCTTCACCCTTTTTGTTGGTTCCGGTATACTTATAAATAGGCATCGGCTACCTCCGTTTTGGTTTGTCTGTTGATTTTGCCATTAAAGCTGCAAATTCGTCTTCGCTTGCAACACGAGAGAGAGCTTCTTCCATGCTTATGACATCACTTTTTACGAGGCGCACAAGATCTTGTGCGAGAGTCTGCATCCCGTGTTCTCTCTGTCCTGTCTGCATTGACGAGTATATTTGCTGAATTTTTGCTTCACGAATCAAGTTCCTAATCGCTGGATTTGGAATCATAACTTCACAGGCGATAACACGGCCTTCACCATATTTTTTTGGAATTAATTGCTGTGCAACAATTCCTTGAAGAACAAAACTGAGCTGCGCTCGAACCTGACCCTGCTGATTTACGGGGAACATATCAATAATACGGTTAATCGTTTCGATGGTGTTGTTTGTGTGTAGTGTAGCTAATGCAAAGTGACCGGTTTCAGAGACTGCAAGAGCTGTCTCCATCGTCTCTAAATCACGAATTTCACCGATAAGAACAACATCAGGATCCTGCCGAAGAATAACTCTCAGTGCCTTTGAGAATGACTTTGTATCTGCGCCAATCTCTCGCTGGTTTACAATACAGTTTTTGTGAGAGTGGATATATTCGATTGGATCTTCAATTGTGATGATATGAGCACGACGATGTCTGTTAATATAATCAATAATCGAAGCGAGCGATGTTGATTTTCCACTTCCTGTTGGTCCGGTGACAAGAAGCAGTCCACGAGGCTTTTTTGCAAGGTCTTCAACAATTGAAGGTAGTCCTAAGTCGGTGAATGTCTTGATTTGATAGGGAATAGTACGAATGGCGCATGCAACAGCTCCTCGCTGCATAAATACATTTGCTCTAAAACGACTGAGGTTTTTTACCCCAAAACTCAAATCAATTTCACTGTTTTCTTCAAACTCTTTTTTCTGTTTCTCTGTTAAAACACTATATGCTAACCGCTTTGTATCTGTCGGAGAGAGAGGTGGAATATTAACTGGTCGTAAATTTCCATCTAATCGCAATTGGGGAGGGCTTCCCGATGTTAAGTGTAAATCGGATGCATTCTGTTCAACCATTAAGACCAGTAAGTCTTGCAGTGAGGCTGCTGTTTTTTCACTCATTATCTGCTCCGTGTTTAGTTATCTGGTGCGGTATTTCGTGTAACTTCATCGATGGTAGTTACCCCTTCAAGAAGTCTCTCATTGGCATTCATTCTCATTGTTTTAAAACCAGCGGCCATCGCCATCTCTTTGAGCTCCATAGCACTCGCTCCGTTGAGAACAGCCTCTTTCACGGTGTCATCCATCTTCATTATTTCATAAAATGCGACTCGACCTTTGTAGCCTGTTCCGTTACAGACATCGCATCCTCGACCTTTATAGATGTGATACTCTTCATCTAAATCTGCAGGAGAGATACCAAGTGAAATTAATTTTTCTGGCTCAACATCAATCTCTTCTTTGCACTTAGCACAGATTCGTCTTCCTAGTCTCTGTGCAAGAACAACATTGAGTGAAGAGGTAAGAAGAAAGCTTTCAATTCCCATGTTGAGAAGTCGGGTAATGGTTGCGGGTGCATCATTAGTGTGCAGTGTACTCAACACCAAGTGACCAGTAAGAGCAGCTTTAACGGCAATTTCAGCAGTTTCAAAATCACGAATTTCACCAACCATGATAATATCAGGATCCTGACGAAGAAAAGAGCGAAGAGCTGCCGCAAAATTAAGACCAACCTGCTCACGAACAGGAACTTGGTTAATCCCTTCAAGGTTAAACTCGACAGGATCTTCAGCTGTTGAAATATTTACATCTTCTTTGTTAAGGTCGGAAAGTGCGGAGTAGAGGGTTGTCGTCTTACCAGAACCAGTTGGGCCAGTAACAAGAACCATGCCGTATGGTTTGTAAATTGCCTCTTTGAAAATATCAATCTGATAGGGATAAAAACCAAGCTTTGTCATATCAAGTTGCAGGTTGCTCTTATCCAAAAGACGGAGAACGACCTTTTCGCCGAAGATGACAGGACAGACTGAAACACGGAAATCCATATCTCTGCCTTTACCAAGTTTAATCTTGATTCTTCCATCTTGAGGAACTCGTTTTTCAGCGATATCAAGACTTGCCATAACCTTCAGTCGGGCTGTAATAGCATCCATCATATGGCGAGGCGGGTGAATAGTGTCGTATAAAACACCATCAATACGAAGTCGCACACGGAAGCTTGTTTCGTATGGCTCAACATGGATATCAGATGCATCTTTTTTGATGGCATCGAGCATTATCATATTGACCAATTTTACAACGGGGGCATCCTCTGAATCGCGGATGGTATCTTCAAGTGTGAGTTCATCGTCATCATCACCATCGCCACGAACAGAGACATCGTTTACCTCATCAAGCAGATCTTCAATGCTTGTTGTGATATCACCAAATCCCGTCGCCTTATTTCCCTTTGCTTCGTAGTATTTTGCAATGGTCTCTTTAATGTCGGCTTCTGCAGCAACGACAACTTCAATGTTGTAGTCAGTCAGAAACTTAATATCATCTTGAGCATTCATATCCGAAGGGTCTATCATTGCAACCGTCAGTGTGTTTCCAATTCGACTGACTGGAATGACATTGTGTCGCAACACGATTCGTTTCGGTAAAATCTCAATGATTTCTTGATCGATATCGAGTTCTCGCAGAACAATCTTTGGAACATTGTACTGTTCACTAATAATATCGAGCAAATCATTTTCAGAGATTTTATTCTCTTTTAAGAGTAACTCTTTTAGCTTTTCACCTGCAACAAGTGACTGCTCCATATTTCTGAGTTCAGGAAGAGAGATAATTCCCTTCTTAACTAACATTCCCGCTAACTGTCGTTCGTTCATAATACCTACCGCTTACAGCACAATTTAATACCGGTGGAGTATACAGGTATGGACAGACTTCGTCAAGGAAAAGCGGGGAGAGTCTAGTGATAAAGTAAGAAGAGAGAGAAAAGGCTATAAAGATATGAGATTTTTAAGCTTTTTGATAGCGTTGCTTTCTAGCTGTCTTACTCGCTCTTTGCTGATGTTGTATTTCTTCCCAATATCTAATAAAGTCATTGGGTTGTCTACGAGAAAACGGTTGGTAACAATAAATTGTTCTCGCTCATTCAGCTCTTTCATTGCCGCTTGAAGTTGCTCTTGCTGGATGGTAAAATCGATATCATCATCAAAGGTTGATATCGTCTTGAGTTCAAGCAGTTTTGGTGTTCCATCGCTGAGTTCTTCGTGGATAGAGATGTCGTTATAGCTTGCCATTGCTGCCATTGCGTCACGCACTTTCTCTGGAGTTACCTCAAGTTTCTCGGCAACTTTCCCTACTAACTCTTCTGGCGAGAGCTCCCTTCCGTTATCATAACTTTCAATCTCTTTAATTGTGGATACAAGATTGAAAAAGAGTCTTCGTTCATCACGACTTTTTCCAAATCTAACGATGCTCATATGGCTAATAATAAATTCTTGAATTTTTGCCTTAACCCACCACGAGGCATAGGTTGCAAAGCGGACACCCTTATCAAGATCAAATTTTTGAAGTGCCGTCATAAGACCGAGATTTCCCTCTTGAATCAAATCTGAGGAATCTCTGAATTTTCGGAATTTATAGGCGAGATTGACGACTAATTTTAGATTTGCAAGTATGATTTGTCGCGCTGATTCAACATCGCCATCATTTTTGAATTTTTTAAAAAGAAGAATTTCTTCTTCTCGTTCGAGGTGAGGAATTGCCAAAACACCACGCAGATATTTTGTCATGCTCCCACCACTGAGGACGGGGAGTGTCGTCATTGGTGTTATCTTCTTTTTCTTCGATTTATCAGTTGGTGGTGTCTGTTTGGTCATTATTTCTCCCATTAAAACAGCGGAACAGAGTATAGCCAGTGGTCTGAAAAACTCAATATTTCAAAAGAAGATTTTTTTTTGGTTGAAAAAGATTGTAAAACCTTGTAGAATATCATCAGTTAATCGGACTGTGAGGTAACTATGCGTCTTGTTTTTGTTTCTGTTCTTTTGTTTCTGCTTTCAATATTTTCGTTGCAAGGAAAAGAGGTAAGTGGTATTATTTTTGAAGATTCACTCTCTTTTGGCAACAAGCAACTTCAGCTGAATGGTGTCGGTATCCTTAAAAAAAGCATCTTCCGTGTAAAAGTGTATGCTAACGCCCTCTATCTGTTGAAAAAAAGTAGCAATCCACACTCTGTTATTACCGCTGATGAGACGATGGCGGTGCGGATGCACATTCTCTATAAAAAGATTACAAACAGGCAGCTACTCAAAGGTTTGCGAGATGGATTTGGATATTCAACTGGCAGGGACAAAGCAGCTTTGGCTACATTGCAGCCACGAATTGATAAATTTCTCTCATTCTTTGTTGGGAAACCTGATAAATATGATACCGCAACTTTTCTCTATATTCCAGGCTCCGGAACACATGTGAGCATCAATAAAACCTATAAGGGATATCTTCCCGGTCTTGATTTTAAAAAGGCTCTATTCGGTATGTGGCTTGGTATAAATCCAGCAGATGAGCAGATGAAACGAGGAATGCTTACCTCTGATTGAGACTCCGTTTTCGTCGCATCTCTTTTTTAAGAATTATCTCTTTTTTTCGTCGCTCGCTATTTTGCTCAACTCTTCCCATTGTCATATAAGCGTCCCATAATGCGTCTGGTTTTGTAGCAGAAGGGACAAATGACAGAAGGTAGAGTGAGAGAGCAAAAAGAGTGACGATTGTCACCTTGAAAAGAGAGCGTTTGAGCAGTGTAGATAGTATGAAAATAGTGAGGGAAATAAGAAGGAGTACCCAGATAATGTACTGTGCGGTACTATTTGAAATAAACGGGGAAATAAGCGAATTGTGCGGAAAAAATTTCTCTCTTACGGCGGGAAGCAGGAATGTTGCCATCGGATTGGTAAACCGCGAGACAAAAAAGGGAAAAATAACGCTGACCGTCATAAATATGAATGTTGAAAATGTTGCAAAGGCGAGATAGATTGTTAAAAATGACTGTTTTATTTGCATTGTGGCAGACAATCCAACCACAGAAAGCATCACAAGAAAGGGGAGTGCTGAAACCATATGGCGACTTCCAAAGCTTCCTCCGCCACCCCAAAATGCAAAAGAGGTGACGAGCAAAAAGTGAGCAAGAAAGAGAGCCCACCATTCAAGAATATCGCTATTTTTTCGCATCTTCTTATTGAAAAATGGTGCAAGTGAAAAGAGTACAAAAGGTGAAAGTGTTACAATACCAATTCTAAATGAAAAGAGTGTCTGAATGACTGCGTTTAGAGTTGGCGTGGTAATACCAAAAAGTCCTTTGCTCTGCCCTGCAGCAAATCCCTTTTCAGCAAGGTGTGAATAACCAAGTGAAAATGGTCCCCCAAAGAGCAGTAAATTGTGAAGAGTGAAGAGGATTCCTATTGAAAATCCACCCACTAAAAACCAGAGATACTGTTTGCGATTTTTCATCATAAAAAGCGTGAGAGCCGATATGATACCCAACATCGGTGCAACGGTGTATTCACTCCAAAATGTGATTCCACCGACAAGTCCAGTGAGAATAAGAAGTTTGATTGATGGCTCTTTCTCTCTTCGTATTTTTGTGCTGAGAAAATAGAATAAAAGGAGCATCGTTGCAACAACAGAGTGAGAAAAATAGACTTGAAACCAGGTGAATATTGGTGTGGCAAAAAGTGTTGCTCCTGCACCAATAAACGCAAGCGATTTTTGTTTTGTTTGTGTTAAAAGTATAGCGAAAATAAGCCAAAAAAGCAGGATGGCAAACGGATATATTGTTGTGAATTTAAGCCATCTCAGTGCCTTTTTTTCTGATGGCCACTCTCCTGAAATCTGTGTCAATATTACCATTGTCGGCACCCCAAGAAACGAGAGCATCGGAGCTTTATCACAATAAGTTTTGCCGTCCACTCGTGAGCGATCAATTGTGCCACCGTAGTGTCTAATCTCTTTGTCTATTGCAAAATCACCCCGAGTTGCCAAGGAGTGGGTGAGGAAAAAACGAACGCGTTCATTGGGATTTGGAATAGTTGGAAAGTAGATGTGCCACCACGAAATTAGCAAAAAGAGAACGAGTGAAATTAGAAGAGATTGTTTAAAGTTTACCATCGTCTTCCTTGCATGCACCAGTGGTTTTTGGCCGTCTTTGAGGCGGTCAGCGTAACCGTTATTGTCTCGTACGGACCCTTTGTAAATGTATTGGTTATCTTCTCGTTTTCAGGAAGTATACGCAAAGAGAATCCTTCATCTTCGCCACTTCCCGTAAGTTTGTAGTCTATTTTTAGAGAGGTCGTTTTATCAATACTGTCTAGTGAAAGAAATGAAATCTTTACAGAGCGAGAGTGGTGGAGTTTCCAGGTAAATGAGATTGGTTTTTCTTCTGGATGCACCCAAATGCACTCTCTCTCCACACCTTTTATTTTTACAAAACGAGGGCCGATATATTGCCACGATTTTGTTCCGTATACGATTTTGTTGCCATCGTGATACGCTGTTGGTGCATGTAGCCCGGTTACCTGTATATCGTTGATTTCACTGAGAATTGTGTTTTTTTGATAGTGAGCGGCACTCTTGCTTTTCTGTGGCGAAGTCAAAATATCCTGCTGAGACATCGTTTGATAAAAAAGATATGATGAAATAGCAAGCAAGAGGAGCGTTGCAAGCAGAATTAAAATGTTTTTATGTAAGTTTTTCACTACTGTTCAGGCATTAAAATCCAGAGTATAAAATAGATAAGCACTCCTGGCATCAATCCTGTGATAAGCAACAAAAAGACAAAAACAATCCTCGCGACCGTTGGGTCAATGTTTAAGTATTCCGCAACACCAGCAAGGGTGCCAGTAACCATTGAATTGGTAGATTTAACAAGTTTTTTGTCCATTCTCTCCTCCATTAAAAGCTACACATCATTGCATGAAATCGCCTTGTTGTCAAATTGTTTTTATGATGCAAAGGTTGCTTTTATACTCTTTTTTTCTACCATAAAGATGAGAGATGAAGTTGTTCATTATAAGGAGTGTTCCATGTTTAAAAATAGAGTTATTCTTTTTGTTGCCATCCTTTTTGTTCTGTTTTCACTTTTTGCTGAAGAGAGTTCTCAATACGAACCACGCATTGTCAATGGGACAGAGACAAGCGAATCTAAGTGGAAAGAGAGTTTTGATGGCGTCGTGCTGATTTTTTTAGAGTTGTCGCAGGGTGTCTCAATCTGTACAGCAACGCTTATCGATCCAGAGGTGCTTTTGACGGCACGGCACTGTGTTGCTGAAGATGAAGGCAATGGTCCAGCGCTTCCTGGAAACAAGTTGAGCATACATAAAGGAACTCGACCAAGTTATTACGGAACTCCCGTAGCAAAAGGGAAAAGAGTGCTTGTCCACAAAGACGATGATATTGCATTGCTTCTCCTTGACAGAAAGATTCCAGGTTTGACAATATATCCTATCCGAGATTATCCAATTGAGGAGGTCGGTGATAAAGGGACAGTGGCTGGATATGGAATTACCTCTTCCACCGCAAATGATTCAGGCGTTCAACGCTGGGGCGAGACGACACTTCTCTCTTTTAATATTCCTGGATATGTTAACAATGTTATCGAGGTTGGTCGCCCAACAGGACTCTGTTCAGGTGATTCTGGCGGGCCTTTGTTTACCGAGCAAAATGGAGAGCAGGTGATTTCTGGTGTCTCCTCGTTTGTCGTTGGAGGCAGTTGCAGTGCTACAGGTGATTCATATTCGATGCATGTTTTGAAATATCGTGACTGGATTCAAGATGGCATGAAAGAGTTGACAGGACACGATCTTGGAAAAGTGTGCGGGAACGGCACAATTGACCAAGGCGAGGTGTGCGAACAAGATGATGTGAAAAATTGCGCACAGCTTGGTGATTACAGCGGCCAGACAGACGCTTCGTGTAATGCAGATTGCAGTGGATACGATACGGCAACTTGTCACGCTCCTATTTGTGGCGATGGAGCGCGCGAAGGTGATGAGGCGTGTGATGATGGCAATACGCATGATGGTGACTACTGTTCTTCAGACTGTCTCTCTGCAACCGGCCAATGTGGCGACGGTCAACTGCAAAATAATGAAGAGTGTGATGATGGCAATACCGTTCCTCATGATGGCTGTGATCAATTTTGCAAACGCGATGAGGATGAGCGAGATCCAGCAGGTTGTTCGGCACTTTTTCTCTTTTAATTTGACTTCATCTTTTCTCCACACTAATCTCCCTGTGGTTTTGTTTTTTTTTGAAAAAGGAGAGAGATATGGCTCGTAAACTTGTTGAATGTGTTCCAAATTTTAGTGAAGGTCGTGATATGGCGGTAATCGACAAGATTATCGACGAAATCAAAAAGGTGAAAGGGGTCAAACTGCTTGATGTTGATCCTGGCTACGACACCAATCGTACCGTTGTTACTTTTGTTGGTGAACCAGCTCCTGTGAAAGAGGCAGCGTTTCGCGCGGTAAAGAAGAGTCATGAATTGATAGATATGTCAAAACATTCAGGTGCCCATCCTCGCTTTGGTGCTTGTGATGTCTGTCCACTTGTTCCTGTCAGTGGAATTACAATGGAAGAGACAGTCGAACATGCTCGAGAGCTTGGAAAGAGACTTGGCGAAGAGCTGAACTTTCCTGTTTTCTTTTATGAGAATGCAGCACTGATTGAAGAACGCACAAATCTTGCAGTTGTCAGAAAAGGTGAATATGAAGCACTTGAATCTCGTCTGAAAGATACGCGCTGGACTCCTGACGCAGGTCCCGCAGAGTTTAACGCAAAAACAGGCGCAACAGCTGTCAGTGCCCGACAATTTCTTGTCGCCTATAATATCAACTTGAATACTGTCAATCCAAAAAAGGCAAACTATATCGCTTTTAGATTGAGAGAGCAGGGCTATGCAAAAAGAGAAGGTGGCAAAATAGTTAAGGATGAAAACGGCAAAAATGTGATGTTTCCAGGACTTTTCACCCACTGTAAGGCAATTGGCTGGTATGTTGATGACTTCAAAAGGGCGCAAATCAGCATCAATTTGACCGATTATACTATTACAAATATGCACCAAGTGTTTGATGCAGCATCTGAGATTGCGACAAAACGCGGTCTGAGAGTAACAGGCTCTGAGATTGTTGGTGTAGTGCCAAAGCAATCACTTGTTACCGCTGGCCGTCACTACCTTGAAAAGCAAGATATGTCAATTGCGCAAAGTGATGACGAATTGATAAAAATCGCCGAATTTTCTCTTGGATTAAATGATATCGTTCCCTTTAAAAAAGAGGAGAAGGTTATTGAGTATATGATTTGTGATGGAAGCAGTATGCTTACAAACAGTGTCACTGGATTTAGTGATTTGCTTGCTTCAGACGCTCCTGCTCCTGGTGGCGGAAGTGTTGCCGCACTTACTGCATCACTTGCAGCTGCACTGACCTCGATGGTTACAAATCTCACCTACAATAAAAAGGGATATAAAGAGCATAACGAAAAGATGAACAAAGTTGGTTGGCTTGCACAACAACATCGCGCTGAATTGCTCAGACTGATTGATGAAGATACAAACGCCTTTAATATTATGCAGTCAGCAGGCCGCGAGTTAAAAGCAGCCAAAAAAGATGGTGATAATGCCGCTATTACTCAGGCAAAAGAGGGCGTAGCAGAGGCAAATAGAAATGCAACACTTGTTCCACTTCGCATTGCAGAGGTAACCGCCGCACTGCTTGATGGTATTGATTTTATCGCAAAGTATGGCAATGTGCACGCAGTGAGTGACGCTGGTGTCGCAGCCCTTCTTGTTGAAGCAGGCGTGAAAAGTGCCGCACTCAATGTCAACATCAATCTTCCCTCACTTTCAGATAGTGACGCATTCAAACCAGAGGCAATTGATCGTCTGAAAAAAGCTGTTGATGCACTCAGCAAAGCTAAAGAAATTGTATCGCTTGTAGAATCAAAATTATAAATCCTTCCGTTCAACGAATAAATTGACCTGAAACAAGAAATTCAGTAAAACTAGGAGGCGGGAAATAACAACGGGGGAAGTCTATGGCTTGCAAATCTCACTATGTCGATGAATGTTATGCCGAGCTAAAGCAGTTCATTGAAAAATTGCCAACACAAAAAGGTGCTCTTATTGCTGTCTTGCACAAGGCACAGGGTATTTTTGGGTTTCTACCAGAAGAGGTTCAAGATTTTGTTGCAAAAGAGCTGCATATTAATCCAGCTGAAGTATATGGTGTTGTCAGTTTCTATTCATTTTTTACAATGACACCAAAAGGCGATACTCCAATCAGTATCTGTCTTGGGACTGCCTGTTATGTGAAAGGGGCAGAGGATATCGTAGCAGAGATTAAAGAGCATATTAATCTTGATGTTGGTCAAGTTTCAGAAGATGGAAAGTTTTCACTTGATGCCGTTAGATGTGTTGGTGCGTGCAGTCTTGCTCCTGTCGTTCTTATTAAAGATAAGGTGTATGGCAGACTTAAAAAAGGTGAGATTAAATCTATCCTTGATGGTTATATGAAGGGAGAAAGTCATGAAAATAACTAATTTCTCAGATTTTGATGCACTGAAAAATCGCATAGCTAACGAACAAAAAGATGAGATAACCATTCGAGTTGCCTATGCAACATGCGGTATCACTGCGGGTGCGAAACCAGTGGTTGAGGCACTTGAAAAAGAGCTTCTCAAGCATAATCTTTGTTGTGTTTCTCTGAAGACAACAGGGTGTCTTGGTGCCTGTTATGCTGAACCAACAGTGATGGTTACAAAAGATGGTGTTGATACACTTTTTGGATATGTTGACAGTGTGAAAGCTCATGAGATTGTCAAAGAGTTTGTTTTAAATGGCAAGGAAATAGAGGGGGTTATAAAATGACTGAATATAGAATAGCCCTGAGGAATAGCGGTCTTATTGATCCTAATGATATTGAAGATTACATCAAGAATGATGGTTACTCAGCGCTTGCAAAAGTGCTGAAAGAGTATAGTGCAGACAAGGTAATTGAAGAGATAACAGCAAGTGGGCTTCGAGGTCGTGGCGGCGGTGGATTTCCTACAGGAGTTAAGTGGAAATTTGCAAAAAGCTATAATGATGAGGCAAAATTTGTTGTCTGTAATGCCGATGAGGGTGATCCCGGTGCCTTTATGGATCGCTCTATTTTAGAAGGTGATCCACACTCAATTATTGAGGCGATGGCAATTTGTGGATACGCTATTGAATCTAATCAAGGTCTTGTCTATCTTCGTGCTGAATATCCGCTTGCCATTAAGCGATTACAAAATGCGATTGATGATGCAACAGAGCTTGGTCTTCTTGGAGATAACATTTTTGGCACAGAATTTGGCTTTAATATTGAGATAAAAATTGGTGCAGGTGCATTCGTCTGTGGCGAGGAAACTGCGCTTATCCATTCGATGGAAGGTATGCGTGGTGAGCCAACACTGAAGCCACCATTTCCTGCTGAAAGTGGGTATTGGCAAAAACCAACCAATGTTAATAATGTTGAAACTTTTGCAAATATTGCCCCAATTATTTTGAAAGGTGCAGCGTGGTTTAGCTCTATCGGAACTGAAAAATCAAAAGGGACGAAGGTGTTTGCTCTTGCGGGGAAGGTTAAAAATGTAGGACTTGTCGAAGTGCCAATGGGCACAACTCTCCGTGAGGTTATTTTTGGTGTCGGTGGTGGCATTGAAAACGATAAAGAGTTTAAGGCAGCACAGACTGGCGGACCATCTGGTGGCGCACTTTCAAAAGATTTTTTAGATACACCTATTGATTATGATAATTTGATTGCTGCTGGCTCAATGATGGGCTCTGGTGGTATGATTGTTATGGATGAAGATGACTGTATGGTTGGTATTGCCAAATTTTATCTTGAATTTAGCGTTGATGAAAGTTGTGGCAAGTGTACTCCCTGCCGAATTGGTACAAAGCGATTACATGAAATTCTTGAGAAAATCACCTCAGGAAATGGAGAGATAGAAGATTTAGAACGGCTGAAGAAGTTGGGACAAATGGTGAAAGAGACATCACTTTGTGGTCTTGGTCAGACTGCCCCCAACCCAATTCTTTCGACAATTAACTCATTTAAAGATGAATATCTCG
This sequence comes from bacterium, assembly GCA_023145475.1. Taxonomy (GTDB): domain Bacteria; phylum UBP6; class UBA1177; order UBA1177; family JAGLDR01; genus JAGLDR01. The sequence goes on along the minus strand of JAGLDR010000069.1, from coordinate 2,194 downwards.
CGCATATTGTAGACAAAAGGTGCCCAGCTCACAGATGTAGTGACCTTGTTAAATATGAAATTAATCCTGATAAGTGTGTTGGCTGTACACTTTGTGCTCGTGCCTGTCCTGTCAATGCAATCAGTGGTTCACCTAAAAAAGTTCACTCAATTAATCGCGACCTCTGTATTGGTTGTGGTGCATGCGATACTGCATGTAATTTTGGTGCTGTCTTTAAAAATTAGAAATGGTTGATTCTACTGACGCTTTTTTCTTTCTGTGGTCTTTATAGAAAAATTATTGACATGCGGACAGTGTGGCATACAATGGTTGCCGTTCGCTGTGATAGCGAGGAATATATTAGAAATTTGGAGGAGAGTATGATTGCCAAAGTAGAGAAGGCAGCGGTTGTTACACAGTTTGGTTCACATGAGGGTGACTCAGGGTCAACTGAGGTTCAAATAGCAATTTTGACTGCAAGAATTAAAGAACTTACAGAGCACTTTAAGATTCATAAGAAAGATAATCACAGTCGTCTTGGACTGTTGAAGATGGTCGGTAAGCGTCAAAAGTTGTTAAAATATCTTAAAGGTAAAAGTTTTGATCGTTACGCCACACTTATCCAGGAACTTGGACTTAGGAAGTAGTTATTTCAAGCCATTTTTCGAAGACATCTTTTTATATTCATATAGCAATTTTATGTATAGTTATTCGAGGAAATCATGAAAATTATTAGAGAAGATTTAACATTTGAGGGGCAAGAACTCTCATTACAAACAGGTCGTTATGCCAAACAAGCCGATGGCTCAGTATGGTGTCAGTACGGCGGAACCGTTCTTCTAGCAACTGTTGTTAGCGGTACGGACGAAATTACAGAAGAGAGAGACTTTTTTCCTCTTACTGTTGATTACATTGAGAAATTTTACGCAGCTGGTCGTTATCCAGGTGGTTTTCTGAAAAGAGAGACACAGCCAAGTGTTGGTGAGAAATTGACTGCTCGCTTGATAGATCGTCCAATTCGTCCACTCTTTCCAAAGTGGTTTCAGAATGATACTCATGTTATGATTACCGTTCTTTCATATGATGAAGCAGCCGATCCAAAAATTATGGCAGTGACCGCAGCATCAGCAGCACTTTCCATATCAAACATTCCGTTTGCTGGTCCAATTGCCGCTGTTCGCGTCATCAAGAAAGATGGCGAACTTATTATTAATCCATCACATGAGCAAGTTGCTGAAACAGAGCTGAATATCGTTCTGGCTGCAAGCAAAGATTCCATTGTTATGGTTGAAGGTGAAGCAAAAGAGGCAAGTGAAGACGAAATTATGGAAGTATTGACGCTTGGACACGAAGCGATTCAGCACCTTCTCGTCGCTCAAAATGCTCTCGTTGCAAAAATTAAGCCTGTTAAGCGTGGAGAGACCAAGCTTGTTGCAGATGCAAACCTTGCAGACTTTATGAGAAAAGTAGCGATGGATCCGATTGCAAAAGCAGTAGCAATCAAAGAGAAGTTGGTTCGTTACGCAGCACTCGGCGCAGCAAAGAAAGTAGCTGTTGCACAAGTGAAAGAGGCAATTGTAGCTGAAAAAGCTGACTTTTTGGATATGACAAGCTTTTCTGTTGTTGAAAAACGAGCAAAGAAAATATTCTCAGCACTGGTTGGTGAATATCTTCGCTCTCTGATTGTAGAGAAAAATATCCGTATAGACGGCAGAGATCTTTTGACTGTTCGTCCTATCGAAATTGATGCTGGCGTTCTTCCAAAAGTACACGGGTCATCAGTTTTCAGCCGTGGCGAAACACAGAGTCTCGGAACAGTAACATTGGGTGTTAAAGCTGACGAACAACGCGTTGACACAATGACCGATGTAGATAGAAGACGGTTTATGCTGCACTACAACTTTCCTCCTTTCTCTGTTGGAGAAGCAGGAAGATTGCGACCAGCTGGTCGTCGTGAGTTGGGTCATGGAACACTTGCAGAGCGTGCTTTGCAGGCAGTTATTCCATCAGCAGAAGATTTTGAATACACCATTCGTGTTGTATCTGAGATTTTGGAATCAAACGGTTCTTCATCAATGGCAAGCGTCTGCTCAGGCTGTATTGCGATGATGGATGCTGGAGTTCCTATCAAAAAGCATGTTGCTGGTATTGCAATGGGACTTATTAAAAATGACGAAGATTATATTATCTTGACCGATATTTTGGGCGACGAAGA
>JAGLDR010000068.1 GCA_023145475.1 bacterium | reverse complement strand
AAAAATTCATATAAATTCTTTGATTTAAATTAAAAAATTCATATAATATTTTTAATTACGCCTGTTATGTTAACGAGTGTTGTTGAGGTGTGTTATGATAAATAGAGCGTTGTATGAGATCGTTAAATCAAACCTATTTAAAGGAAAAGTTATTCTTTTGCTTGGTGCACGACAAGTTGGAAAGACAACTTTGTTGAAATTGATTACAAAAAATAGACAGAAAGAACTGCTCTGGTTAAATGGAGACGAACCTGATATACGAAATCTGCTTACAAACACAACAAGCACGCAGCTAAAAACTATTATCGGTAATAAGACACTTATTGTTATTGATGAAGCTCAACGAATCACTAATATTGGACTAACACTGAAGCTTATTGTTGATAATTTCTCGCATGTGCAACTGCTTGTTACTGGCTCTTCATCACTTGAGCTTGCCAACCATCTAAAGGAGCCTCTAACTGGTAGAAAATATGAATATAACATCTATCCTATCTCCTTTTCAGAAATGGTTGAAAAGCATGGGTTTCTAGAGGAGAGGCGTCTTCTTGAGCATCGTATGATTTTTGGTTGTTATCCAGAAGTTGTAACTTCTCCTGGAGAAGAAAGAAAACTTCTCAACCTTCTTTCGGACAGCTATCTTTACCGAGATCTTTTTGCGCTTGAAGGGATAAAAAAACCACCACTTCTGGAGAAAATATTGCAAGCACTCGCTCTGCAACTGGGTAATGAAGTTTCATATAATGAAATAGCGCAATTGGTCGGTTCTAATCCAACCACTGTTGAAAAGTATATTGATTTGCTAGAGAAATCGTTTGTTGTATTTAAGTTGCCGTCACTAAGTCGTAATCTTAGAAATGAAATAAAGAAGGGAAAGAAGATTTATTTTTATGATAACGGTATTAGAAACAGTATTATAAATAATTACAACTTGCTGAATGTCAGAAATGATGTTGGGGCACTGTGGGAAAATTTTCTCATGAGCGAACGACAAAAACGAAATCATTATAACGAAAATTCTGTTAACGCATTTTTTTGGCGAACACATGCTGGTCAAGAGATTGATTATATTGAAGAATATGACGGGTTTTTGCATGCGTACGAATTCAAGTGGAATCCCAAGAAAAAAGCAAAAATCCCAAAATCTTTTTTAACAGCATATCCTGATTCAGAGGTTAAGAAAATATCGACAGACAATTTTGAAGAGTTTGTTTTGATGCATTGAATTATCGATTTGAATGAATCGCTCTCAGCGTATTTTTTCTCTTGATTTTCCTCGCTATTAAGACATAATAAACAGAACTTTTTTGAGGAGGAGACAGTGCTCAAGATTTATAACACACTTACACAAAAGAAAGATGAATTCAAACCACTTAATGGCAATAAGGTTGGAATGTACGCCTGCGGTATGACGGTGTATGATAAGCCACATATTGGCCATGCTCGTAAAGAGATTGCGATGGATTTGGTTATTCGCTGGTTGCGGTATCTTGACTATGATTTGACTTATGTTCGTAATTTTACTGATGTTGATGATAAGATTATACAGCGAGCAAACGAAAGAGAGATGTCAATAACAGAGCTGACCGAAGATAATATCGAGGCATTTTATCGTGCCGTTGACGCTCTTGGTCTTGTGCGTCCTGATGTTGAGCCAAAGGCGACTGAGCATATTCCACACATTATTGCTATGGTAGAAAAGCTGATTGAAAACAGTATTGCATACGAAGTAAATGGTTCAGTTTATTTTGGTGTCGATAAATTCAAAGGGTATGGCAAGCTGAGTGGGCGGAATATTGATGATATGATTGCTGGTTCTCGTGTTTCGGTTGAAGAGGATAAGCAAAATCCGCTTGATTTTGTACTGTGGAAAACCTCAAAACCAAACGAGCCATCATGGGAAAGTCCATGGGGCAGCGGGCGTCCAGGTTGGCATATTGAGTGTTCAGCGATGAGTACCACCTATCTTGGAAACAACTTTGATATTCATGCTGGTGGCAGAGATTTGATTTTTCCTCACCATGAGAATGAGATTGCTCAAGCGGAAGGAGCAACGGGCGAAAAATTTGTAAACTATTGGGTTCATAACGGTTTTCTGACGGTTGAAGGCGAGAAGATGAGCAAGTCACTCAACAATTTTATCACTGTTGATGACGCTTTGCAAAAGTATCATCCAGAGGTGCTTCGCTATTTTATGTTGGCGACACACTACAGAACGCCAATTGATTTTGCGATGAGCCGTCTTTCAGATAGTGAGCGCCAACTCACCTATTTTTATGATACTCTTGAGCAATTGAACGCATTTGCAGAGAAGGCAACCGGTCTTCCAGAGCGAGATGAGCATGCTGAGAAATTTCTGAATGAGTTTGAAAGTTCGCTAAACGATGATTTTAATACTCCACGGGTCTATGCCGCTCTTTTTGCAATTTTTACTCACCTGAACAATGTCCTCCCCTCGAAAAAAATTCGTCCAAGCGGTGAGGTTTTGCGTGGTTATCAGGAAGTATTGAAAATAGCCTCTTCAATTCTTGGTTTTATTGATAAAGAGCCTGTTGCTATTAAAGAAGAGATAAAAAATGTGCAAATCAAGCGACTTGGCGTTAATCGTACAGAAATAGAGACCTTGATTGCAGAGAGAAATGAAAAACGAAAAGAGCGTGATTTTGCAGCAGCAGACGCAATTCGTGATAAGTTACTTGAACTGAAAATTGTCATAAAAGATACTCCGCAAGGGACAAATTGGACAATAGGACAGTAATATGAAGAAAATAAGAATAGCGATTGATGGTCCAGCAGGATCAGGGAAAAGCAGTGTAAGCAAGATGGTTGCTACGGAGCTCGACTACCGATATGTTGATACTGGCGCACTCTACCGCGTGGTTGCTTTTTTGCTGTCTGAAAAGGGTGGGACTCCACAAGATGAACCGCTCCTTCGTGAAATTCTTAGTGATATCAGTATTGATTACAAAATGGAAGAGGGCGTTAACCATATTATTGCAAACGGAAGAGATGTGACGGCTTTTATCCGTACAAATGAGGTGAGTATGCTTGCCTCTACCGTTTCGGCGATTCCATTTGTTCGTTTTGCTCTCCTTGGCATTCAGCGGGCATTTGCAATGGAAGAGGGTGTTGTGATGGAGGGACGAGATATTGGTACGGTAATTATGCCATCTGCCGAGCTGAAAATATTTCTGATTGCCGATGTTGAATTGCGTGCAGAGAGGCGACGAAAAGAGCTTGCGTCTCGTGGAAAAACGCCACCTTCACTTGCTGAGATGGTTGAAGATATAAAACAGCGAGACCACCAAGATTCGACACGAAAGGTGGCACCACTCAAACAGGCTGATGATGCCATTTTGCTTAATAATTCTCATCTTAATCTTGTGCAGACAGCAAAGTCGATTGTAAAATATGCCCACGAGCGGAGTGAATGAGTGGAAGTTATTGTTACTAAAAATGCTGGTTTTTGCTTTGGTGTCCGTCGTTCGTTAGATCTTCTCGATTTGTCTATAAGTTCTGCAAAAAAAGATAAAAAACAAGCAGTTATGCTTGGTTCGATTATTCATAACCCTCGTGTTATACAGGAGTATGGAGAGCAGGGTGTTTCCGTTGTCTCAATTGATGCGTTGCCTGATGATGGCGTTGTTGTTGTACGGAGTCATGGTATTACCAGAGATGATGAGATTCGACTTGTTGCTCAGAAAGGGGTGAATGAGGTTGACACGACCTGTCCATTTGTAAAACGAATTTATGAACTAGTAACGCCTTTCACACGGAAAGACGAGGCTGTAATTGTACTCGGAAGCTCGAATCACGCTGAAGTGAAGGCGATTGTATCTCGCATTGTTGTTGACTGTCTTGTAATTGCGCCAGAAGAGCTTGAAAGTGCAGGGCAAAAGATAACAGATTTTATCCAACAAAGGAGACGAGTGCTTCTTGTTGCTCAGACGACATCTCAGCCATCGAATTATCTTAAAGTACTCGGTGTTTTGACTGATTCTGCGGCTGGTAAACAGATAGAGATAGTGCAAGAAAATACGGTATGCAACGCAACAAATTATCGGCAAGATAGCGCAAGAGAAGTTGCTCGGCAGGTTGATGCAATGGTGGTAATCGGTGGATTTAACTCATCAAATACCCACAAGCTATTTTTGGTGGTCAGTGAAATTCTTGATGATGTATGGCATATTGAATCGCCTTCTGATTTCACTCAGAACGATATTAGTGTGCTGAAAAAATCTAAAAAAGTGGGGATAACTGCGGGGGCTTCCACTCCCGATAATCAGATTGAAGAGCTTAAAGTTTTTTTGGAGCAGCTATGAGTGTTATCAGAGTTTCAGCCGATGACGCTCGGCATCCTGATGCTGCTCTTAAACTTCTTGTACCTATCCGTTATCCACTCTCTCTTGATGGCGAGTTTTTGCCAAGTGATAGTGGTGGCGTGGCAATTGTTGGGACACGAAACCCCTCATCGTATGGTGTGAGAATGGCACAAAATGCTGTTTCTGAGGCATTGAAACTGAACAAGACCGTTGTCAGTGGACTCGCAAAAGGGATTGATTCAGTAGCACACAGAGAGACGCTTGAAAAGGGTGGACGAACTGTTGCAGTGTTAGGAAGTGGCATAGACACAATATATCCTGCTGAAAACCGCGAGTTAGCACAACAAGTTGCACAAAATGGCGTGCTTCTGTCTCAGTTTCCCGATGGGACAGCACCGCTCAAAAAAAACTTTCCAATTCGCAATCTAACCGTTGTAAAGTTGGTTGATAGCGTTGTTGTCGTTGAGGCGCATGAAAGAAGCGGCAGTCTTATCACTGCAAGGCTTGCGCTTGAAGAGGGAAAGCGAGTAATTATTATTCCCGGTCCGCTTGATAGCTATACTTTTGCAGGAAATTGGGCGTTTTACGCAAAACACCAGAATAATCCACTGGTAACCCTTGCGTTTTCTACGGCCATTTTTAGCACTAAAAATGTGCGGCAGGCGACCCTATTTATGCAGCATCCTGTGGCATCTCCACAACAAAAAAATGAAACTGATATCTCTTCTGTTCCTGAAGAGCATCTTTCTCTTTTTCAGATGATACATTCACATGGTAATTCGATATCAATAGATGAATTAAGTGATAAACTTTCAAAAAGTGTTGTTGAATTGTCGGTTGGATTGCTTGAACTTGAGATGGCCGGAGTTATTAAAGCTGTTGGGAGCTCCTATCAGTCGATGATGTGACTCTATAATATTGACAGATAATATCATCACTCTATCTTATATATAGTTCGATACGGTTTTAAGTTACGGGAGGTAACGATGAAAAAAACACTTATTTTATTGATGATGATTGTTTGGATGACAGCTTGTGGTAGCGGTGTTGATAGAGCAGATACCGCAGACAGTGCAAATACCGCTGACACAGCCGACACCGCAGACAGTGCAAACACTGCAAACACAGCTGACACAGCAGACAGTGCTGATACAGCTGACACAGCCGACACAGCAGATACCGCAGACAGTGCAAATACCGCTGATACCGCTGACACAGCCGATACCGCAGATACCGCAGACACTGCAGACACTGCAGACACTACACCTGAAGCTATACCGTATTGTGAGATTTCCTGTTCGTCCTCGATTGATTGTGTTACTAACACGACATCTCCAATACTTGGTGCAGATAACTATTCGTGCAATGATGGGTGGTGTGTCTATTCAGGCTGTAATTCAGATGCTGAATGTGTCGAAGCAATTACCACAGGATATGGCTGTTTTAGAAAGAATAATGTTGGCTCGTGTGTAAAAAAATGTGCCGTCGTTTCTGAGTGTGTGAATGCCGCGGTAACGGATGGGGCATACAGTGAAAACAACTATCTTTGTACCGGTGGATATTGTGAATATAATGGCTGTAATAGCACTGTTGAGTGTCAAGAGTCAATGGGTGGAACAAGCGACAGTTATGTTTGTCACCAACTTGCTGGTATGACAATGAAGGTGTGTGTGCGAGGCTGTAATTCACCTGCAGATTGCGAAACGGCGGGAATGGCACTCTACGATGCGGATCATTACAAGTGTGAAGATAATATTTGCCAGCATCAAGGTTGTCAGAATGATACTGAATGTGCAGCTGCGATGCAGCACACAGCTTATCAGTGTAACGACTGATGCGTATTCTTGTTGATGGTGATGCAATGCCTGGTGCTGCAGCGGAAATTCTCTTTCGAGCGGCATCGCGCAAAAAAATTGCAGTTATAGTGGTTGCAAATAGCTATCGAACGCTGCCTGATTCACCACTTTTTTCCTTTCTGTTGGTTTCGCAAGGACCCGATATTGCAGATGATAAACTTGTTGAATTGACTGAGGAAAATGATCTTGTTATCACAGCGGATATTCCACTTGCGCACCGTGTAGTTGAGAAGGGGGGCTTTGCCCTTAATCCACGAGGTGAACTCTATACAAAGAATAATATTGGCGCTCGACTAGATGTGAGAGATTATGCACAATACCTCCGAGATAGCGGTATGCAGACTGGGGGCTCAGCGCCGTTCGGGCAAAAGCAAAAACAGGCATTTGCCGCGCAACTTGATAGATTTCTTGCAAAGTATGTATAGTGATTTTTTTTGTTGAGCGGGAGGTGTCAAACCGTCACATTTCTTCAAAATGTACCGGAATTACCCCGTCCCTCTATCTCTACTATTTTTCGATTGTGTGGTTACTCAATCCAATAACTGATTTTAACATTTCTGGTATCTTTATAACCTTTTTTTCTGCATAATTAAAGCAGACCATTCCTGTTTTTGCCCTCGCAATCTCTTTGCTGTTCTCGCTATCTCGCAAAAGAAAAATCATATCAAAAGTGCTTGTAGAAATTTCATTGACGGCAACTAATATCTCAATTTTTGTGCCATAAAAACATTCCGAGCGATATTGGATAGCAGCATCAGCCATAATGAGTCCACTCCCCATAATATCAAGCTCTGAGCCACCAAGATGTGCTAGAAACTGCACTCGTGCTTCGTGGATGATAGATAAAACCTTATCATTGCCAAGGTGATTGCCATAATTGATGTCAGTAATTCTGACAGGAACAACTGTTTTAAATAGAAATTGTTTTGGGGTAAGAATAATAACTCTAGCCATCGAATCCTCCTTTCGATAAATGTATTTGCACTCTACACGATATGGAAGTTGATTTCAAGAATGCTATTTCGATAGGTAATATTGAAAAAGAGAGTTATTTTTGTATAATCGCCTTCCGTAGTTTTGTTTTAATGGAGGAAGTATGACTAGTTTTCCAATCACAGTTGCTGGATATATGGCATTACAGAAAGAGTTGGGTCATTTACGAAAAATTGAACGCCCTGAAATCATAGAGAAAATTGCTGAGGCTCGCTCTCATGGTGATTTGAAAGAAAATGCAGAATATCATGCTGCGCGCGAGAAACAGGGGTTTATTGAAGGAAAGATTCAAAAGTATGAAGGAATGATGGCAGATGCCGAGGTGATTAAACATACACAACTAAGTGGGGATGTTGTTCTTTTTGGTGCGACAGTTACTCTTTATGAAATGGATACAGAAGAAGAGGTTACCTATCAGTTAGTTGGCGAGTATGAGAGTGATTTAAAGGCAAATAAGCTTTCAATAACGGCACCAATTGCACAAGCTTTGCTTGGCAAAGAGATTGGAGATGAGGTTATTGTCCGCACTCCTTCTGGCGAGAGAGGATACGAGATTCTTGATGTGGAGTTTATCTGAAACAGAAGAGGCACGAAAAGCTCTTCTTCACTTTTTTAATACCAATTTAACAGCTTTAGTCCCATTGCATAGTGGACAGATGAAAAAAATTGTTGCGGCAGTTGGAGAGCGAGTGCACCACATACTTCTTGGAACAGTGCCGCTAAAATATGAACAGAGAGTACATGCAACCTCACTCTCTGTCTTACAACCAGGTGAGACGGTAACACTTGATGGTGTTATTTCAGCGTGGAAACGAGGTTTTAAACGAGTGCCAACGACAGGGCGTGTTACGCTCAAAAATGGCTCTTTTTCGGTAACCTTTTTTGGCAAAGTTGGTCTGCGATATGTGCAGCAGTTTCCTGTTGGTTCTCGTGTTTTGCTCTCTGGTACTATGTCGACTAAAACTTTACACCCAACACTGACAAATCCTGAACTCTTTGCATTTGATGAGGTGTGGGAGGAGTTACTGAGCGGATATGTACCCTCTTATCGCAAGATTCCAGGTGTTTCGCACCTCTTTTTCTTGCGTGTGATGAGAGAGCTTCTCAAACAGCTGTCTCATTTCAAGGGTGATTGGCTTGACAGTGCACTGTTAGAGTCTATGGCACTACCTCCTCTTGTTGAGTCAATTCAAAATGTCCATTTCCCCCTTTTATCAACTAATATTGATGTGCTCAACAGCGGGTTGACAAAGTGGCACAAGCGACTTGCGTATGACACACTCTTTTTTCTCTCTTTTGGGACGGCACTCTACCGAAAACGCACAGAGAAAGATAAGAATCGTTCAATTAGTGCGCCATCTTCCCCAGCGATTGATGTTGAAAAGAGTCTGCCATTTGCATTGACTACTGCACAATCTCGTGTTCTTGCAGAAATTCGCAGTGATTTGCAAAAATCGATTCCAATGAGTCGTCTGTTGCAAGGTGATGTTGGTTCAGGAAAGACGGTTGTTATGTTGCTTGCTGGACTTGATATTGTTGATGCTGGCTACAAAACGCTGATTATGGCACCGACTGAGATTTTGGCAAAACAGCATCTCAAAACCATTGAATCACTTCTGCCTGAGCGGTATAAAACAACTTTGCTAGTTGGCAGTTTAGGCAAAGGAAAAAAGGCAAAAAAAGCGATGGAACAAGTTGCTGACAGCCACTTTATCATAGGAACGCACGCACTTTACGAGCGACTTGACGAGATGTCCGATATTGGTCTTGTTATTATTGATGAGCAGCACCGGTTTGGTGTCGGTCAGCGGATGAAATTGATAGAAAAAGGTGATGATTCTGACATTCTTGTGGTCAGTGCAACGCCAATTCCTCGCTCACTTGCTCTCACCCTTTTTGGTGGAATAGAGATTAGCGTCATTGATGAGATGCCACCAGGGCGTGAGGCGGTCAATACCCGTTTTGTCATGCACAATAAACGCACTGTTGTTATTGAGTATGTTCGTGCAATAATTGAAGAAAATGGTCGTCGTGGCTATTGGGTCTGTCCGCTTGTTGAAGAGAGCGAAAAGATGGATTTGAAGCATGTTGAAGGGGTGTTTGAAGAGCTGTTTGAACTCTTTGGTGGTCGCGTTGCTCTGCTTCATGGTCGCATGAAAGCGGAAGAGAAAGACCGCGTTCTGAATCAGCTGCGAGATGGCACAGTAAGCGTGCTTGTTTCGACCGTTGTTATCGAGGTTGGCGTTGATATCCCTGATGCTTCTTTTATCGTAATAGAAAATGCAGAGCGATTCGGACTTGCGCAACTACACCAATTAAGAGGTCGAGTAGGGCGGGGAGCTATAAAATCTTTCTGTGCACTGCTTGCGAGTGAAGATATATCTGAAAAAGCATCAAATCGGCTGACATTTTTGTCTGAAAATCATAGCGGATTTAAGATTGCAGAATATGACTTGTCGCAGAGAGGTCCAGGAGCATTGACAGGAGTTATGCAATCGGGATTTAAGAATGATCCCTATTTTCTCGTTGCCGCTCGGTATGGTGTTTTGATTGAAAAATCGAGAGGGCATGCATACACTGTTTTCTCTTCTGAAAAGAGAGCTGAAATCGAAGAGTGGTTCGCTGTTTTGCACAAAGAGAAGTTTATGCGTTACCGTAGTGGGTGAGTTTTTTTACTCAAAGGGTTGATTTCGGACTCGCGAGTCCTATAATGTGAGGCGAAAGGTTTTTTTTGTTCTTTTCTCAGGGGGAGAAAGATGAAAAGTTTTATAATAGACAAGAAGTGCATAGGATGCAAAGCGTGTATTAAGGTCGCACCAAAAAACATGGAAATGAAGGGCAAAAAAGCCTTTATGATTACGCAACCAAAAAACAAAAAAGAGGAGAAGGCATGTGATATTGCACAGGGCATCTGTCCTGTTCAAGCTATTGAAGTTGCCTCAGATAAAAAAGTTATCGTCTCAATGTCAAAGGTGAGAGAGACACTTGAACAAAATCCAGAGCTAAGAGAGACGCTGTGGGCGATGTCACCTAAGTTTAAGACGATGCAAAATCCAGTGATGTGGAACACTGTTGCCCGTTTTGCCACCTTCAAAGATGCGGCAAAAATGACCGGAATTTCAGTGTGTGAGATTTTGCACACTTTAAATAAGCAACTAGGAACAGAAGATGAGCTTTTTAAAAATGCTCCAGAGTGTATTCAACACAACTTTACGCCCGTTGCGGAGCAGTTTAGTAGTCTGCCGATTTCCTGGCGTGAAGAGGGAAAGTCTTTTGATATTGCGGGCAATGAAACAAAAAGAACACCAGCGGTTATTGACCATGTTCTTGGGCTGAAGAGTGGCGAGAATATGATTGTTTTTAGTGAATTTGTTGTCAATCCTCTTATCAAAGTGATTGAAGAAAATGGGGCTCTATACAATATTGAAGTGGTCCATCCAAAACGGTTTAAGCTCTCTATTTATAAAGAGAATGCCGCCGATAAGGAGGAGTGGACAGAGCGACTTGATGAGTTTGAACAATTGGATGTTCGCAAGATGAAAGAGGATCCGTTTGATGTTATTTTGAAGAAGGCATACGATACAAAACAGGGTGATGGTTTTGTAATTGTTCAAAAGTTCAAACCCGAACCACTGATAAATATGCTATCTGAGATGGGTTTTGAGCATCATGTTATTGAAAAAGAGGGTGATTTTATCTTTCAAGAGGTCTCTACCTATTTTTATAAAACCCCAAAAATAGAAGAGCAGGGTGAAACAGAGCAAAGTGACAAACCTGCATTGACTATCCAATCGGCAACACCTGTTGGATATCCTGTGATTATGCGTCTTTTGCAGTCTAAACGGTTGACTGATGCCGTATCAATTAAGGAGTTGAAAGTATGGCGAGAGACAGAAAAGCATCTCGCGTGGGTTGTTGATGGTCGTGCTGATGTTACCTTTTCTGCGGTTATTACTGCTTCAAAATTGAAGCAAAATGATATTATAATGCCCGCTGTGTTTGTTTGGGATAACTTTTTTGTCATAACACGAGGATATAAAGCAAAATCGTTTGAAGATATCAAAGGGAGGACGATTCATACGCCACTTTTTGAAGATGCACCACCGACAAAAATAACCAAATACTTGATAGAGTCTTTGAATATGGATATCTCAGACTTTAACTTCAAATATGGTGAGCCATTTGGTCGTCCTGAAGAGATTCTTGACTCATTGATAAAAGGTGAGTCAGATACAGCAATTCTCAGAGAGCCAGAAGCAAGTTTTGCTATTAATGCTCTCAAAAAACGGGGAGACAAATATTCTGTTGTCTCATTTGGAGATGTCTGGAATGAGGTCAATGAAGGATTTGGTCTCTTTCCAAACGCTGGCGTTATGTTCAAGGGCGAGCTTGCACGAAAGCATCCCGAAGTGGTAAAACTCTTTCTTGAAGAGCTTAAAAGTGCGATTGAGTGGGTTACAACCAACAAAAAAGCTGCCGCAGCACTCTCATTTGATATGATGCGACAACAACCTGATGATGTTGAACTCTTTTTAGAACGCGTAACTTTTCACTATATGGCGGGAGATGAGTTAATGGATAAAATCGGAGATTACTACAAGTTGTTAATCGATTCTGGGATTGTGCAAACTGAGTGGGATGATACGCTCAAAAAAATGTTTTCCTAACATACTTAAAGTCTCTATCGTTTAGAGTGGTTACAATTTCTTCTTAAAAGACTATTTACATAAAAATAGAATGAGTGTACACTGGCTCGATTCACTGTTTTTTTCTCTCTCACACCGATGGAGATAAATCAGAAACGAGAGGTTTTAATGGGATTTGTTCATCTGCATTTACATACAACTTACAGTTTTCTTGATGGAATGATTAAGCCGAAAGAGCTTATGGTTCGCCTCAAAGAGCTTGATATGAACGCCGCTGCAATTACGGATCATGGCAATATGCACGGTGTTGTTGATTTTTATACAACAGCGAGAGATGCAGGGATAAAACCTATTTTAGGTATTGAGGCATATATCTCCGCAGACAGCCGAAAAGAGCGGGTGCAGGGCGATGCATATCACATTGTTTTGCTTGCTGAAAGTGAGATTGGGTATAAAAATATCAGTTACCTGAGTTCACATGCATTTGTTGATGGTTTTTACTACAAACCACGCATTGATAGAGAGCTTCTTGAAGGTCGCTCTGAGGGAATTATTGCACTGAGCGCCTGTATGGGTGGAGAGATTTCACGAGCACTGATTCCTGAGCGTATTACAAAAGAGATAAGTGAAAGTGAAGCAAACTCTCTTGTGAAAAATGCCAATAAAACGAAGGCAATTAAAATCGGTCGTGAATATCAAGAGATATTTGGAAAAGACAATTTCTTTATCGAGATACAGGTCAACGGAATCCAAAAACAGGAGATGATAAATCCGCTGTTGATTGAAGTCGCGAGAGAGATAGGCGCTCCTTTGGTTGCTACAAATGATGCCCACTATCTTAAAAAAGAGTCAGCAGAAGCCCAAGAGACACTTTTTGCCATTACGGCAAAGACAACGCTTGCTGATACTGAAAATCGACTCCATCACGAGACAGATGCCTTTTATTTGAAGTCAGAACAAGAGATGCGCTCGCAATTTGAATCGCTTGGAGATGCGGGAAGAGAGGCGATAGACAACACAGTCGTGATTGCTGATAGATGCTCAGTTGAGCTTGATATTGGGCATAACTACCTTCCACCGTTTGATACCGAAGGTCTTTCAGAAGAGATATATTTGAAGCAGATTTCAAACAAAGGGTTAGAAGAGCGATTTATAGAGCTGAATATTGCGACAGATGCTGCAAAAAAACCGTATTATGAGCGACTAGAATTTGAGTTGGGTATCATTACTGAGATGGGTTTTCCTGGATATTTTTTGATTGTTGCTGATTTTATTCAGTGGTCTAAAGATAACAATATTCCTGTTGGTCCGGGGCGTGGTAGTGGAGCTGGCTCACTTGTTGCGTATTCGACAAAAATCACCGATTTAGACCCCCTTCGATATGGACTCTTTTTTGAGCGTTTTTTGAATCCAGACAGAGTGAGTATGCCCGATTTCGATATAGATTTTTGTCAAGATAATAGAGAGCGAGTAATTGACTATGTGACTGAAAAGTATGGAGAAAATAATGTAGCTCAAATTGCTACCTATGCCAAGATGAAGGCAAAGTCAGCAGTGAGAGATGTCGCAAGAGCTCTTGATATGGATTTGACCATTGCCAACAATATGGCAAAGTTGCTTCCCGATAGTTTTGATGAGCTTTTGCACCCAGAAACAACAAAAAGTGTTAAAGATATTACAAAGTTTGTTGTTGAAAAATATAAGATATCTGAAGCTGTTTCAAAGGATCCAGATCAACTGCTTGCTTTTTTATCTCACCAACATTTTGATAAAGAGGAAAAAGAGAAGATTTCTCCTTTGATTACCGCACTTGCCGCTTTTGAAGGAGAGCGTCGAATAGTTCAAAATGATGAGGATTACAGTAAAATATTGAACATTGCAACGCAAGTTGAAGGGCTTTTTAGACAGACAGGAAAGCACGCAGCTGGACTGGTCATTGGCGCAAAAGAGATTTGGGAATATTCACCCTTCTTTATTGATAAAGATAAGAACCGGATAACGCAGTATGATAAAGATGCGGTAGAGTTGGTTGGACTGGTCAAATTTGACTTTTTGGGTCTCAAAACATTGACGATGATTGCCCATGCGGAACGGTTAGTGAGGCAGAGAGTTCCCGATTTTGATATAAATAAGATTCCTGTTGATGATGTTGCTGTTTTTGAGTTTTTAGGTGTTCAAAGTACACTTGGTATCTTTCAAATGGAAAGTGATGGATTTGCAAAGATGGTTCACGGTATGAAACCTGATCGTTTTGAAGATTTGATTGCTGCTGTTGCTCTCTATCGTCCTGGTCCAATGGATATTATTCCAAATTATATTGCAAGAAAGCATGGAAGAGAAGATATAGTTTATGATCACGAATGGTTAGAGCCTATTCTCAAAGAAACTTTTGGGCTTATTGTCTATCAAGAGCAGGTTATGCAAATCTCCCAGGTGATGGCGGGATTCTCTCTTGGAAAGGCGGATATTCTTCGTCGAGCAATGGGCAAAAAGAAGCTCGATGTAATGGAAACGATGAAAGTCGATTTTCTTGTTGGTGCCAAAGAGAAGGGGGTTAAAGAAGAGATTGCAGTAAAGGTTTTTAACCATATGTTTAAGTTTGCCTCTTATGGTTTTAACAAATCTCATGCTGCTTGTTATGGCTATATTAGCTATCAAACAGCCTATTTGAAGACACACTATGCAAAAGAATTTTTTGCGGCAATGATTACCTCTGTTGCTCAAGATTCTACAAAAGTGCTGAGTTATATCAACGATGCGACGCAGATGGGGATTGTTGTCGCGCCACCAGATGTCAATACTTCGGGTGTTGATTTTACCATTAATCCAACGGGTATACGATTTGGATTGGGTGCAATAAAAAATGTTGGAGAGGCATCAATTGTTGAAATTGTAGATGATGTAGCAAAAAATGGGAGCTTCAATGGTTTCATAGATTTCCTCTCTCGTATTGATACTGCTAAGGTGAATTTGAGGACGCTTGAGTATCTTATAAAAGCTGGTGCATTTGATTTTTCACATATCAACAGAGGGTTGATGATTGAGCTTCTTCCTTTGGCCTCAAAAGAGGGTGCAAAAATTCGTGAGGATAGACTTTCTGGTCAAACGAGCCTCTTTTCTATTTTTTCGTCAGGGAGTGGCGATACGAAAGATGAGGCGATTAGCGATGGTGACTTTTTTGACAAAGTGCAGGCAGAGGAGTGGGATCTTTTTCAGACTCTTGCTGTTGAGAGGGAGGTTCTCGGTGTCTATCTCAGCAGTCATCCCGCTCGTTATTTTGAGCAGGATATTAAAAATATGAGACTTCCTTCTGTTTCATCTCTGACGCAACAGGTTGCCCATTCAAAATATGGAATGAGAGAGAGTGTCTGGGTCTTTGGGGTGGTAACGACTGAGATTAAACCACAAAAAGGGCGAGATGGTGATTTCTTTCTGCGGGGCGTTATTGAGGGTCCTGGCGACATACTTCCCTTTTCAATGAATAAGTTGATGAGTGCGAAGGCAGATGAGCCGCCACTTGCAATCTTAACTAATCTGATACCTCTCTTTTTTAGAGTGAAAATTCGTGCAAACCGTGATAGAGATACGGGCGAGTTCTCAGGAATTAGTGCAGCAATCTTAAAACCTCGCAACGATATTAAGACATTTAAACAATTTGTTGAAGAGGAGGGGCATGCAATCTCACTCAATCTTGAGATTTCTCAAACTGAAGTTGATAAAGCAGTTGACTTATTACAGCCGCACTTTGCTCAATATGGTGGCGTATCACTAAAATTACATATCGCTTTTCCGAAAGAGAACGGGAAGGCAGTTCTTAGTAAAAAAGTTGTCTTTTCAGATGAGTTGTTGCGACTGCTAAAGACGGCTTATGGCAAGCGGTGTGTTATTATTTAGCCTAAACGATAGCTTTTAAACTCCAAAAAAATGAAAAACCTCTTGACAAGTTAGTCTTTCCTAACTATAAGTTAAGTTAGTGCTTCCTAACTCTGCCTTTTTTGGCGTTGTGTGGAGCGTGAGTCACAAACTGTGTGGAGATTGAGAGATGCTTTCAATGTTGAAAAATGGAGAACGGGGCAAAGTTACAGAGATTCTCTCGGGAAGTGACCTTGTCAAGCGGTTAGCCGCAATGGGAATTGTGGTTGGGAGCTGTCTCTCTGTGGTCTCAAATCCCAATCGGGGACCTCTCCTTGTTGATTCAGATGGCAAGAGAGTGGCAATGGGCAGAGGAATGGCAGAGAAGATTGCGATTGAGGTTGTCTGATGTCAGCTAAGAAGTTTATAAATATTGCTATTGCTGGACAACCGAATGTTGGTAAAAGCACGATTTTTAATTTTTTAACAGGGATACGACAACATGTAGGAAACTATCCAGGTGTTACGGTTGATCGTAAAGAGGGTGAGGTTTCATACGGTGATTACCATCTGAAAATCCACGATCTCCCCGGCACCTACTCTATGAGTGCATTTTCTCCTGAAGAGATAGTTGCACGAGATGTTATCGTCAATGAAAAACCTGATTTAGTTATAAATGTCGTTGATGCCTCTAATCTTGAGAAAAATCTCTATCTGACACTGCAACTTCTTGAGATGCGTGTTCCTGTTGTTCTCTTTTTGAATATGATGGACATTGCTGAGAAGAATGGGATGAAAATCAGTAAGAGTGCTATCTCTAATGAACTTGGTATTCCTGTTGTCTCTGGTATCGGAAGCAAAAAAGAGGGTTTGACTGAGTTGCTTACAACGGCGATTGCTGTATATGAGAAGAAGAGACAATATCCGGGCATTACCTATTCTGATAAAATGGAATCTTTTATAGAGGATATTAAGCTTGTCTTAGCTCAGCACTCTGTTGAAATGACACAAGGGTGGATTGCTGTTAAACTTCTTGAAAAAGATAACCAAATTGAGCAATATTTTGATGATGGATTTCTCACTCATATAAAGTCTCACATCAAAGAGTTAGAGCGTGAGATTAGAAAGGAATATGGCGCTGATTCTGTTGCTGCTGTTATCAAGGAACGCTATAATCTTATTGAGGATATTTCAAAGAAAGCGATAAAACGAAGTGGTGAGGTACGCTCATCTTTTTCACGAAAAGTTGATGCTATTGTCTTGCATGAGCATCTCTCTTTGCCACTCTTTTTTCTTCTGATGTTTGTTCTGTTTCAGATGGTTTTCACCCTCGGTGATCCGATGATGGGCGGGCTTGAAACACTGTTTGGGTGGATTGGGGACGCTGTTTCTGGATTGTGGCCGGACGGGAGTGATTCTCTTCTGAGGTCACTGATTGTTGATGGTATTATAGGTGGAGTCGGAGGCGTTTTATTGTTTGCTCCCAACATCTTTTTGATGTTTTTTGGTATCGCCTTTCTCGAAGGAAGCGGGTATATGGCTCGAGTTGCCGTTATCATGGATAAGTATATGGCACGACTTGGATTGAGTGGTAAAAGTTTTGTACCGATGATTCTTGGTTTTGGGTGCTCTGTCCCTGCAATTATGGGTGCTCGTATCATTGAAAATAAGTGGGAACGATTGACGACGATTTTGATTATTCCATTTATGAGTTGTGGTGCTCGGCTGCCTGTTTATCTCCTGCTTGTCTCTATTTTTATCCCTGCTGAATATCAAGCGCTCTCACTGTGGGGAATCTATATGTTTGGGGTGATGGTGGGGTTGATTGTTGCCAAACTCCTCCGCAAAACTGTCTTAAAAGGTGATGAGAACCCACTTTTAATGGAGTTGCCAGGCTATGCAATGCCGACTGTGCGAACTCTTGCGATTTATACATGGGATAGAGGAAAACACTTTCTTGAAAAGGCGGGAACAATCATTCTTGCTGTTTCGATAATTCTCTGGGTGATGACAGTTTTTCCTCGCTATGAAGCTCCAGCAGGCTCGAATATGAGTAACCAGCAGATTGTTAAAATGCAGGTAGAAAATTCATTTATAGGAAAAGTGGGAAAGTTTGTTGAACCAGCTGTTGCCTTGATGGGTGGCGATTGGAAAGTTGGTAGCGCATTTGTTGCCTCTCTTGCCGCAAAAGAGGTTTTTGTCTCTCAGCTTGGCATTCTCTTCTCTCTTGGTTCTGATGTTGATGAAGATAATAACTCTCTTCAGGCGAAGATTAAACAGAGATATTCACTTCCTGCGGCACTGGCGTTTATACTGTTTATACTCTTATCGGCACCGTGTATAGCAACATTTGCTATTGTGAAATCTGAAACACGCTCATGGCGATGGCCCATTTTTCAATTCTTTGGTATGACACTGATTGCATTTGGTGTTGCTGTTTTTGCCTATCAGATTGGGCGACTCTTTTTATAGGAGATTGTGATGGAAACAATTATTATCATTGCGATTGTTTTAATAGCCTTATCATATATTATCTACACTCGTACTGCCGTTATCAGGGGACTTTTTTTTCAAAAGAAGAAAGAAGATATATCTATCTCATGCAGCAGTGGGTGTCAGGGATGTCCGATGGCAAAATCGTGTAGCAGTGCTGAAGTAAAGAGCTAAATACCATTCTACGACGCTTATTTGTTGACAATATACTCTATTTTCTGCTATACTTTGCTGTTGTTGTTTTTTAATAATAGGGAGATTTCTATGAAAAAGAGTGCTTTATTGTTCTTGTTATCATTTTTTCTTTTTATGGGCTTTGTCAGTTGCGGGGGCAGCAGTGACAATTCAGACAGTGGTGATAGTGCCGATACCGCAGACACATCAGATACCGCAGATACCTCAGATACCGCAGATACCTCAGACACTGCTGATACATCAGACACAGCTGACAGTGCCGATACCGCAGATACCGCAGATACCGCAGACAGTGCTGATACGGCAGACACCGCAGATACGGCAGACACATCAGACACTGCGGATACTGGAGAAGAAGATCAGTGCGCAAAGGTTCTTGAAGGTCTTAATACCGATTTTATCGTAAAAGGTGAAAAGAGTGAGGATTTAGAAGAGGGTGGGTTAGAGAGAGCGTTTTATCTCTATTTCCCGAAAGATGTTGAGACAAAAGGTCCGTGGCCAATAATTTTCTTGTGGCATGGAATGGGAGATACAGCAATAAATATATCAGCCTGGATGAAAGGATTGGTTGATAACGGTGCGATGCCATTTATATTGGCAGTACCTGAAGATAGAGGCGATCTTTTCAAAATGGGCGTTCCCCCAACTGGTGTTGATTGGGATAACTTGACGATTGAGGCACAAGGGAGTGCTGATGCTGAATTATTTGATGCAATTTTAGCGTGTGTTGATGAAAAATGGGGAGTAGATGAGGATCGAATCTATACAATGGGTCACTCTGCTGGTGCTATTATGTCAAATGCTCTTGGTGCCTTGCGTGGCGATCAAATTGCGAGCATTTTTTCTCTCTCTGGTGCCTATTTTTCAGATCAAAACTCACAAGATGATCTTGGTTCATACAATGGAATCGCAATTGGCAGTATGATTTATTGGCCAGAGCTTGATACAGCCAACAAATATGTGCAAGTTCTTGAACATGGCAGTGAGGCAGAAGATAAGTTTACCTATTCAGTAATGGAGATGAACTTTTACCGTATGGCGGGATTTGCAACACCCTATTTGAATGATTTAGGGCACGATGTTATTGTGTGTGATCACAATGGTGGACACAATGCTGGTGTTTCTGCTGAGATTAAAGCGCAGGACATTGTAGATTTCTTTGCTGCTCATCCACTTGGAACTGAAACATCTCCATGGGCTGAAGAGCTTCCCGAACACTTCTCCGATATCTGTGAATATAAAGCTGCTCAATAAGAGATATTCAAATAGATTTACGATGATTCTTGAGAAATAATTGTTAATAGTGTAAAATAGCGGGACGGTTTACTTCTGGAGGTTTACTATGCGCGTTATTTTTGTTGTTTTACTTCTTTTGTTTATTTCGTGTGGCTCTGTTCCTAAGAAAAAAGTAAAGAAACCAGTGGAAATCCAAAAAACAGAAGAGGGAGAGAGTAACCAAAGTGATTTGCCCGACAGCTCTTTGATTAGCCATGGCAAGCTTTATAAAATGAAAAATGGCGATTCCTACTATGGCGGTTATTTTAATGATTTTAAAGAGGGAAAAGGTGTTTATAAGTTTGCTAATGGTGATACATACAAGGGGCTTTTTCATCTTGGCAAGTTTGATGGTGATGGAGTGATGGTCTATCAAAGTGGACTTGTCTATACTGGGCAATTTAGTAAAGGGCAGAAGGAGGGTGAAGGAACGATGGAGTTTCCTTCAGGCAGTCAATATGATGGAGAGTTTCATAATGACTATATGGAGGGCGAAGGCGTTTTTCGATTTTCTAATGAGAATGAATATCGTGGTTTTTTTCGCAAAGGAAAGCGGCATGGAAAGGGGCTTTTGATTTTTGCCTCAGGTGATGAATATGAGGGTGATTTTAATAAAGATTCTATAACTGGTTTTGGAACGAGAAAATATAAAAATGGAAATGTATATAAAGGTGGCTTTATCGATGGCCGAAAAGAGGGAAAGGGGGTGATGATTTTTGCCAACGGTGACCTCTATGATGGTGATTTTAATAAGAATATCATGGCGGGGCAAGGCACATTCTTCTATAAAAAAGAGAGTAACACTTATAAAGGCTCTTTTCGAAACAACAAACCAAATGGCGAGGGGGTGCTAACCTATAAGAATGGTATCCAGTATGTTGGTGAATTTTGGAATGGCTTACGGCATGGGAATGGTGTTTTGCAAGACAAAACTGGTGGAGAAATTAAATATGGAAGATGGGAAAAAGGCTCTTTTGCTGGTGGAGATCCTAACAGTAAAAAGAGAGTTATTGCCACACTCGATGAAGAGGAAGAAGAGGAGGAAGAAGCCACAGAACCCGATAATTCAGGCCTGAAAATTGAAGAAGGTGATTTGTTGCTATTTCAACCAGGCGATTGATGGCTTTTCAAGTTGATCTTTGTCATACTGTTTGAAAGTTTTTTCCATAAGATTGATGGTGTCAACGCCAAGCTGTTTTTCAAGCGATAGATAGAGTTGAGCAGTAACAAAAGCGTCAGCAAGTGCACGGTGCATATTTCCCATCATATGAAGACGCAGAAAGTTTTTGAGGGTCGCTAATCGATAATTTGGACTCTTCTCAATTTTTTTGCGTGCTGTTTTTAGTGTGCAATAATATTCATAAGTTCTCTGGATATCACAAAGATCCAACTCATGTTTGAGAAAGGCACTATCGAAGGCAACATTGTGAATGACGAGCAAGTCATCTTCAAGAAAATCGGCAAATTGGGTAAAAACTGTTTTAGAATCAGGTGCGGAAAGAACCATTTCATCGCTAATTCCTGTGATATCTTGAGCCCGTTTTGATGGCAGTCGACCAGGGTTGACAAGAGAGTCAAAAACTCCAATGACACTGTTTCCATCAAGTTTAATTGCCCCAACCTCAATCACTCTATCACCTGTAGTTGGTGATAAGCCTGTTGTTTCAAAGTCAAATACTGTTACATAAGCCATGCCATCCTCCCTTTGGATAACAATAGACTACCTTTAAGAAAATAATAGTCAAAACAAAAATGTTTTTATTTGAATTAAAATGATTTTTTTTGCAAAGGGAAGGGTTTACTATGCAATAATGTTGTGGATTTTATCTTTCACATCAGATTTTGGAATTTCTTCTGCAATACTGAGCTCTGTCGTCAAGATATCTTCAGCATCAGTTAGAAGTTTCTCCTCACCGTAGCTGAGACCTTTGAGCTTTTTAAGATAGAGCAAGTCACTGATAACCATTGCAACATCATATGCTGTTCCCAGTTTCATCTTGTCTTGGAGAAAGCGATAACGCTTGTTCCAATTCATTCGTAACAAATCAGGGTTTTTCGATTCAAAACAGCGATAGACATCAGTCGTTTCAGATTGAGGTGTAATGCCTCGTAAGCCCAGTCTTCCAGCACTTTCAATAGGGACAAAAAGTTTAGAAGCAGAGGAGAGAGTGGTAATTACATAACAACTAACTGTGTCACTCCCAAGTCGTTTCTCTTCGATTGAGACAACTTTTCCGACACCGTGGTTTGGATAGACAGCAAGGTCTCCCAAGTTAAATCGTTTCATTTGTACCTCCTCGGTTAAGAACACTAACGAGCAACATTATAGCAAAAAGCGGTTTGTAAGTCAAGAGAATTAGTAAGAAAAAGCTTTTGATAGAAGATGCGTGTTTTAGATGGGTGGACTGGATTCTATTTTTCGTTTTGAAACAGTTCCACAATCTTCTTAAGTGTTGCCTGTTCCTGTATCCAGAGCGATTTCTCATCTTTCCGGAGCCATATCATTTGCCGTTTTGCCAGTTGGCGAGTGTGAATTGCGATGAGTTCTTCAAGCTGTTCGCGACTCTCTATTGTTCCATTAAGAAAGTCGTTTGTCTCTTTATAACCGATGGTGGCGAGTGGGCGGCAGTTGTCTGCGGTGTAGCCTCTCTCTCTCAATGCCTTCACTTCATCAATAATGCCATTTGAAATCATTATTTTCGTTCGTTTTTCTATGCGTTCAATAATAGCTTTGCGTGAGCGGTGGACGGCGATTTTGAGATAGGGTTTATCATATCCACCTTCGCGAGGAAGTGTATGAAAGTGTGAAAGCGGTTTTCCGGTGAGTAAAAAGACTTCAAGTCCTCTTAAAATGCGTTGTCTATCCTGTGGAGAGGAGATATTTTCTGCCCAGATTGGATCTATCTTTTGCAACTCCTCAAAAAGTTTTTCAACCGGATACTCTGCATATTTTGTGCGTACCTTCTCTTTTTCTTCTTCGTTAAAGTGTGGGATTGGACTGAGCCCATCAAGAAATGTATCAACCCAGAAATGTGTGCCACCAACCATAATTGGCACCTTGCCTCTCGCTATAATATCATCAATGGCTGCATGAGCCTCAGTAATAAATGTTGCGACATTGATTTCGTCATCAAGCGAGTGTGTTCCAACAAGATGATACGGCACTTCAGATTGCTCTTCTGCCGTTGGCGCTGCCGAGCCAATTACCAAATTTTGATATATTTGCACAGAGTCCGCACCCACAATCTCACCATTGAAATCGAGTGCACATTTATGAGCAATACTACTTTTTCCTGATGCGGTAGGACCAACAATAACAATAAGTGTCATCGGCGTTTCACCTGTTTTTCAATCTCATCTTTCGTGATTTTGAAAAAGAATGGTCGACCGTGGGGGCAGGTGAGTGCGTTTGAAATGTTGATATCTTTCAGCAGTGCTTCAATTTGACCGTCATTCAATGCGTCGTTATTTCTGACTGATGCATGGCATGCCCTCGTTGCGACAAAGCCGAGAAACTCTTCATTAAACGCAGAGATGTCGCCATCTCTCTTGAGTTCACCAAACATCTCTTTCACTAACTGCGTCCACTCTACCTCCATTCCAAGTGCTGGCACACCTCGTAGAAGTGCTGTTTTTTCATCAAATGGTTCGAGAATAAAGCCGAGATTGTCAAAGAGCTCACTGTTTTCTGAAAGGAGCACCATCTCTTCGGGCGATAGTTGCAAAACGGAGGGCGTGATAAACATTTGAGAGAGTCCACTTTTTCGTTTTACGAGCTCTTTCATCTTATTGAAGGTTATCCGTTCATGGCTGGCGTGTTGATCAATTAAATAGAGAGTGTTTTCCATTTCAACAACAATATAGAGTCCAAAAACCGTTCCATGCACCGCATAATTTTTGAAAATGGTTTTGAAATCTTCGCCCTCTGTTTCGTTATTCCAGAGCGGTGTCTGTTCACGAATATATGTTGGGTTTGACCTCTGTGTTTGCCCATATTCGGACGGTTGTCCATTTCCCGACGAGCGGACACGCAGGTCCGTCCCTACAGTGGGGGGAATTGGTGCGGATTCGCGGAATGAATGTAATGCCTCTTTTAACAGCCGTTCAATACGCACAAACAGTTTTTTCTCATCAACAAATCGTACCTCAAGTTTTGTCGGATGGACATTGACATCAAGTGAGGTAGGATTAAGTTGCAAAAAGAGTGCAAATGGAGCTGAAAAAGCGCCACCAACCGTCTCCCTAAATGTTCGGTATACCACGCCATTTATCCGTCTGTCGTTGATAATCCGCCCGTTTACTGCAACAATAGATGGCCCACTGAAGGTGGCAAATGGTGTTCCAACACTGACGCTGATTTGTTCATTGTTTTCATCATCTGATTGCGTTGCAATCGCCTCTTTTGAAACATGCCACACCGTTAACAGTCGTTGCTCTTTTGAACTGCTTTGCGGATAGAAAAAAAGTTTTCGTTCGTTATGAATAAGGGTAAATGCAATGTGCGGATATTGGACAGCAATCTTTTGAATCATCTCTCTGACTAGCGCAAGCTCTCTATCATCGCTTTTGAGGAATTTACGGCGAACGGGAATGTTGAAGAAAAGGTTTGCAACCGTAATTTCAGTCCCTTTTGCCATTGGTGTTGCACCATTCTTTCTCAGAATGCTATCTGCGTATTCAATAAAATATCCTTCGCCATGAGTTGTCGCACTTGCAACTTTCATTCGAGATACTGCAGCAATTGAGGGGAGAGCCTCGCCACGAAAACCAAGTGTCTTAATGCTTTTCAAATCACTCAAATCGACCATTTTACTTGTTGCGTATCGTTCAAGTGCGAGAAATATATCACTCTCTTCCATTCCATCGCCATCATCACGAATTTTAATAAGTGCTTTTCCGCCTTTTTTCAGCTCAATTGTTATCTCTGATGCATTGGCATCAATACTGTTTTCAATCAGCTCTTTTACTACAGAAAGTGGTCGTTCGACTACCTCTCCTGCTGCAATTTTGTTGATAAGTTGCTCTGGTAATAGTTCAATTTTTCCCATTAGTTACGCCATATGTTTAAGTAAATAAAGAAGTCCGAATGCAAACAGTGACAGCAGTGCCGATGATGCTATAAGTGCCACCATTTGTTTGTTAAATGAGTGAGTCAGAAGCTCTCCATCTTCATCTTCTACCACCTTTATTTCTCTCAACACTGAATAGGAGAAAAAGAGGATTCCAAATATAAGAATAGATGCTATTCCCCACCAGAGTAGAGCCATTTTTGACCGTTGATGTTCCGCAAACAGCTTCTCTTGTACTCTGCCGTTATAGAGATGGACAAGAGGGATAAAAAATGAGCGTTGATAGATTCGAGAGAATATTTGCAGATGATTTTCGCCAAAAAGAGTTATTTTCTC
The DNA here is from genome assembly GCA_023145475.1 of bacterium. Lineage (GTDB taxonomy): Bacteria > UBP6 > UBA1177 > UBA1177 > JAGLDR01 > JAGLDR01. The sequence goes on along the minus strand of JAGLDR010000068.1, from coordinate 12,404 downwards.
TACTAGAGCGTTGTAGTAGGGATCGACAACTTGAGTATCACCCTCAGAGTGAGAGGTGAAAACAGCAAAACTGCGGCCAGGATTACCGCTATCAAATGATGCTTGAATACGATCACACTGTTCATATCTGCGAGGTAATGTTAAGATACCTTCCGAGCTTACTGCGTCAGAAAACAGCCATTTTTCTTTTTTAAAACAGTCAATTACAATGCGTCTCACAGGAATAAGTGTCTGAAGTGATAACACTTCTTTTGCTTCATCCCACCAAAACATTTTGCCTTTAAAGGGAAACCCAACAGCACCCATTGCTCCATCAGGAAAAGATATGACAGCCATTGTTGATGGCGGCATTTTAAAGATAACTTCAGCAACGCCATTTTTAAGAGGATACTCCTTGCCATCGAGGCTCAGTGAGTTGTCAGAGCAGGGCTTACCACCTTTGAGACAGTAAATATAGCCTGGCACATCAAATTCAGCCACCATTCGAAATGATGTAGGGAGAAGAAAAATCTCTCGCCCTCCGATAAAACTTGTCTCTTTTATCCGTTTTGATGCATGTATCTCTTGCTGAGTAAATGAGTGATTCTCTGGCAAAAATCGCGCTTTATTAACCATCTCTTCCCACGAAATCTCAAAACGAGCTTGAAAACCATCGACATCTGTCTCGATTGCGCGAACAGACGGGTCGATTGTGATAAGATTCCCCTCTTTTTTTTGACCATTAATTGTCAGTTGTGGATTTTGAACAATTGCACCATCTTTTGCCATTATCATCACGACGGCCTTCTTTGTTTCGCTTGGAGTGCGACCATAGAGATGAAGGTAGAAGTGAAACTTGTGCTGCTGCTGATCGAAAAAAAGTCCCATAAGCAGAAATAGTGAGACAAAAAGCGTAATATACACTGTTTTCTGAGAGAAAAATTTGATAGCAAAACCTCATTCATATCTATCCGTTGCCATAGTAATATAATCTGATGATTTTTCCAATTTCTTGCTCTTTTATTTTAAAAGATATAAAACTAAACGAAGGATGGTATCAAGTCAACGGGATGATACCACTTACTATAACGATAAGGAGAAAAGTAATGCTTACAAACAGTGACATTTCACAAGCGATGACCATTAAATTAGACGGCGATTTGCCGGAATATCCGCACTTTGATTCTCAATATAGACGCGCTCCAAAACGCGAGCTTACCTTGAATGAGAGTGAGATTGCTCTTGCACTGAAAAATGCCCTTCGTTATGTTCGAGAAGAGTATCATGAAACGGTTGCACCAGAATTTTTAGATGAATTGCTCACTAAAGGACGCATCTATGGCTATCGTTTTCGTCCGAAAGGTCGTCTCTATGGAAAATCGATAGATGAATACAAAGGGAATTGCATTGAGGGCAGGGCGTTTCAGGTGATGATTGATAACAATCTCAGCTTTGAGACGGCGCTCTATCCTTATGAACTGATTACCTACGGTGAAACGGGCGCTGTCTGCCAAAATTGGATGCAGTACCAACTGACCAAGAAATATCTTGAGCAGATGACGCAAGAGCAGACACTTGTCTTGCACAGCGGCCATCCACTTGGACTTTTTAAATCCCACTCATCGGCACCGAGAGTTATTACGGCAAACGGTCTTATGATTGGTCAGTTTGATGATATTGATAACTTTAATCGTGCAGCGGCACTTGGTGTGGCAAACTATGGTCAAATGACGGCTGGAGGCTGGATGTATATCGGTCCTCAAGGCATTGTTCATGGGACATACAACACTTTGATGATTGCTGGTCGGATGATACTTGGCGTGAAAAGTGATGCAAATCTTGCAGGAAAACTTTTTGTTTCAAGTGGCCTTGGCGGTATGAGTGGTGCGCAACCAAAGGCGGTCGAAATCGCTGGTGGCGTTGGTATTTTTGCTGAAGTTGATCCATCAAGAGTTGAGACACGCCATTCGCAAGGGTGGGTTGGTGTTGTGGCTCATAGCCCACAAGAGGCATTTGAAGTTGCGGCAGAAGCTCAGCGTGATAAGAAGCCGCTCTCCATCGCTTTTGTTGGCAACATCGTTGATTTATTAGAATATGCAAATACCGAAAATATTCACATTGATTTGTTAAGCGATCAAACGAGTTGTCACGCAGCATACGAAGGTGGTTACTGTCCAACGGGCATTTCATTTGAAGAGCGAACAGAGATGCTTTCAGCAGACAAAGCAAAATTTAATAAACTGGTGGACGAAACGCTTAAAAAGCACTATGCAGTTATCGTTTCACTCGTGAAAAAAGGGTGTTACTTCTTTGATTACGGAAATAGTTTTATGAAGGCTGTTTTTGATGCTGGCGTCAGTGATATTGCCAAAAATGGTGAAAATACCTTTGATGGCTTCATCTGGCCAAGTTATGTTGAGGATATGCTCGGACCTGAGCTGTTTGACTATGGATATGGACCATTTCGGTGGGTCTGTCTGAGTGGCAAGCAAGACGATTTGCAAAAGACAGATGATGCCGCTGCTGATATTATTCAAAATCTTCGTAAAGAGTTGCGATACCAAGATAGAGACAACTACAACTGGGTTAAAGACGCAATGAAAAACAAGTTGGTTGTTGGAACGCAGGCGCGCATACTCTATCAAGATGCTGGCGGGCGACGAGCAATTGCACTCAAATTTAACGCTCTGGTCAGAGATGGTGTCGTTGGACCAATTATGCTTGGCCGCGATCATCACGATACCGGTGGAACAGATAGTCCATTCCGTGAAACGAGCAACATAAAAGATGGCTCAAATATTATGGCTGATATGGCGACCACCATTTTTGCTGGCAATGCAGCGAGGGGAATGAGTCTTGTCGCTCTGCATAACGGCGGCGGCGTTGGAATTGGAAAAGTTATCAATGGTGGGTTTGGCATGGTACTTGATGGCTCTAAACGAGTTGACGCCATTTTAGACACCGCATTTCCATGGGATGTTATGGGTGGCGTTGCGAGACGCGCGTGGGCACGAAATGACCATTCAATCGAAACTTCAGCAACATATAACAGTGAACATATTGGTGAGTATCATATTACATTGCCGTACATCGCGAGTGATGAATTGATTGCTCGCACAATGAAAAAACGAAATTCATAATAGGACGGTGTCATTCCGATGCACTATTCGTGCGTCGGTTTGATACCTCCGTTCGACGAGGAAATTATCTTGGAAATGGTACATAAAATCGTTGAAACACTCCAATCCAAAAAATTAACCCTTTCTATCGCAGAGAGCTGCACCGGCGGACTTGTCTGTGATGCCTTTGTCTCTGTTTCTGGTGTTTCATCTGTCTTCTCGCACGGTTTGATTACCTATTCAAATCAATCTAAAAAAGAGTTGCTAGGCGTATCTGAAAAAACACTCGAAACAGACGGGGCAGTTTCAAAAGAGACCGTTTCAGAAATGCTTGCAGGACTTCATTCAGATGTAGGGATAGCGGTGTCAGGTATTGCAGGCCCAGGTGGAGGAACCGCTGAAAAACCAGTTGGTACCGTCATAATTGGTATCAAAACAGTTGATAACAGCCATATCGAACGCTACCAATTCTCAGGAAATCGCAACGAAATACGCAATGAAGCGACAAAAAAAGCGCTTCTAATGTTATTTAAAGCTGTCTGCTAAATAAATAGTGAGATAAAAAAGAAAAAGCCGATTCGTTAGAACCGGCTCATATAAAATGCAAAGTTCTGTTATGTGTTCTTAGTTAGGAACTACATTAACTGCGCATGGACCTTTTTGTCCTTCGCCAACTTCGTACTCTACTTCCTGACCTTCGTCAAGCATTGCTCTTCCAGGGGTTTGTACTTCTGAATGATGTACGAACAAATCTTTTCCACCATCAGCTGGTGCGATAAATCCATAGCCTTTTTCTGAATTGAACCACTTTACTGTACCTTTACTCATCTTACTTCTCCTCGTTGGGGTTTAAACCTGCTGTGTTGTTTTGTTTGATTTTCTTTTAGAATTTTTTTGAACATAACAATCACTGCATACACTTCTCAGTCAATTACAACTACCATTAAACACAAAAAAAATGAAAAGTCAAAACTTTTGGCAAATAATAGTTGACCTCTCTTTTTTAAGGCATATAATCCACCCACTTCTTGTTCTTAACAAATTTGAAGTTGAAAGGTGGTGAATGCCATGCGTAGACAGAAGTACATCGGGCCCTTAGAAGTTCATGTAACTGATGATCTTGAAAGAGCTATTAAGATTCTTAAAAAGAAGATGGCTCTCGAAGGATTGTATAAGGAGCTTAAAAAGCGTCGCCACTACGAGCCGCCAAGTGTTCGTAAACGCAGAAAGCGTGAAGAAGCTGAGCGTCGTAGAAGAAAAAATCTTAAGAAACGAAGATTTTAAGCGCTTTTTCGATTTTAGGGGGGTCGTAGTACCCCCCTTGTTTTATTATTTTACTTGCTACGGCAGGTCAGAAAGATATTATTTTTTTTATCTGGAGGTTGTTATGAAGAAAGTATTGTTAGTGTTGTTTCTTATTGCTATTTCATTGGTTGGCTGTAATAAAGCCGGCGACAATGGAACTAATTTGAATTTGTTTCCAGCCACAAAAAGTGGGAAAGTGATTGCATCGTTTGATGGACTTACTATTACGGATGAGTATGTTGAGTCTTATCTTAATCAGTTGAATCCTTATTTAAGAAATCGTTATTCAGATCCAGAAAAGAAAAAAGAGCTTGTTGATAGAATCGTTGAAGGTGAGTTGCTTGCATACTACGCAATGAAAGAGGGCGCAGCAACAGACAAGGTATTGCTGACAAAGATTAAAAGTAACATCGCCCGTTTTTATATGGGTTCAGTTCTGAAGAATAAGATTGAAAAAGAGATAAAGGTAACTCCAGCTGAGATTAAAGAGTATTTTAAGAAGAATACAGCCAAGTATACTCAACCAGCAAAGGTAAAGACAAGCCATATTCTTGTTAAAATTACAGACGCCAGAGATGAAGCAGCCGCAAAGAAGTTGGCTGGAAAGGTCTACGGAGAAGTGATGACATCAAAAGGCAAGGCACAGTCATTTGTTAAGTTGGTGCAAAAATATAGTGATGATGCAGGATCAAAAAGACGCGGTGGCGATGTTGGATATTTTGCAACAGTTGCAAACGGCGGAAGAATGGTTAAAGAGTTTACAGAAGCTTCTTTTGCCCTGAAAGATATTGGTGATATCTCTGCACTTGTTAAAACTCAGTATGGATTTCATATCATTAAATTGACAGGCAAAAAAGAGGCTGTCGTTAAGAATATTAATGATGTAGAGAAGAGAATTGAGTCAGCATTGAAAGCAGACAAGAGAAAAGAGGCTTACAAAACAGCATTAGTTGACATAAAGAAGCGCACCAATTTCAAAATAGATGAAGCTGCAGTTCAAGCTATCAAAATGGATATTCCTGACGAAGTTAAGAATGCACCTAAAATGGGTGAAGGTATGAAGGGCGCTCGGCCACAGATGAATGGTCAGGGAAAACCTCAACTTAAACTGAACAAAGATCAGATAAAAAAGATGCAAGAGATGCGTTTTAACAAAAAAGGACAAGGCAAAGGAAAAGGCATGAGAAGAATGGCGCCAGCTCCTAAAGCTCAAGAGAAATAAGCCTCGATGAAAAAAATTCTTTTTCTCCTTCTTTTTCTATCTGTTAGCACACTCTTTTCAAAAGATGATATTGTTAATATGATTGTTTGCACCATTAACGGTGATCCTGTAACAATGTATGATTTGAAAAAACAACTCAATCCTGAAAGCCCAGAGAGTGTTTCGGCTGATGCTGTTTTAGAGCGGCGAGCCAAACTGATGGATATTGCAATTAACCAACTTTTAGTGGATCAAGAGCTCGAGCGACAAAACTTATCTATTACAGAGAGTGAGGTAGATAATGCGATTCGTAATGTTGCCTCACAAAACAGTATGACGCTTGACCAGCTTCAACAAGAGGTTACCAAAGGCGGTATTTCTTGGGAAACCTATAAAAAAGAGGTTTTGGTAAAACAGCTGAAGATGTTGAAGTTGAAACAGGTGATTGCAACGAAACAGTTGAGTGTTGATGATGCTCTTCTTCGTGAAATGTATAAAAAGCAGTACACTGATTCTCGAAAGTATACCGCATCGCATATTTTGATTCGTCAAGATAACTATGAGATGATTAACGGGATTTATACTAATATTCAAGCGGGGAAGATTTCTTTTGAAGAGGCCGCCCGCCAATATTCAAACGATGGTAGTGCTGCGCAAGGTGGATCTCTTGGAACTTTTTATTCTTCCGATATGGTTCCTGCATTTGCAAAAGTGCTACAAGATATGAAGGAAGGTGAAATCTCACAGCCGTTTAAGAGTCGTTTTGGATGGCATATTATCAAGCTCAATGCGGTGAAGCAGGGCGAACCTGTGCCGTATGAAAAAGTCAAAATGAGTTTGATGAATCGTTTTTATATTGAGAACCAACAAAAGGCCTTTGACAGCTGGTTAGCGAGTCAGAAGGCTTTGGCCCGCGTTATCTGCTTCAACTTTTCTAACTGACGATAAGAGCTCGTATCTTCGTTATTTAAACTAAAATTTGTTTATTTTATGTAAACTGTTATACTCACTTGATTGTTATGAGCTACACACATCTGTTTGAGGAGAAACGCATAGTTTTGAGTGGAGATAATGGCTAAAAGCAGACTGTTTATTCAGCATAAAGAGCGCCTTCTTTTTGTTCTTTTAATATCATCATCTATTCTGTTAACAATTTTATTTGTAATGGATTTACACAGGAGTGCTGAATGGGAAAGTGATGTTATTCTTGATGGCGTGCTTGCAATTCTGTCGTATAGTTTACTTATCTATCTCTTTATTACTAAACAGGTAGAAGTAACGGCAACGCTCCTTACGGGAATACTCTTTTTTCTGACTCTTATTCTTTTCGCAATGGCCCCTCAAGGGCAGTTGCAGATGCTTATTTGGCTCACTTTTATGCCGCTTTTTATGCTTAATCTTCTTGATTTTTCAATAGGGCGAATTTGGGTTATTGTTTTGAATTTTTCTCTTGCAATACTTCTTTTGCTTATTCATTTTGGATTTTTGCCAGGTGTTGTACATCTATTTCAGTTGAGAGAGGCACTGCTCGCGTTTGTTTTCTTCTCTCTGTTTGCGACTTATTTCCAACGCTTTAGTTGGCAGATTAGGGGGCTTCTTTCCGATAAAAACAATGAGCTTACAGAGGTGATTGAAGAGTTGAAGCAGGCTCAACAGCAACTTGTTGAATCTGAGAAATTGGCATCACTTGGCTCTTTGGTTGCGGGGGTTTCACATGAGGTTAATACGCCGCTAGGAATTGGATTGACCGGTATTTCTCAGTTAAAGCATGAAGTTGCCCAATTAGAGGCACTATATGATGATGAAACTATGACTGAAGAGGTTTTTCGCGACTATTTGAAGACATCAAAAGAGAGTGCGGGCATTGTGATGATTGCATTAGAGAAGGCTCGTGATTTGATAAAATCTTTTAAGCAAATTAGTGCTGATCAGCATTCTGATGTTAAGCGGAATTTTAATCTAAAGCAGTATGTTAATGAGGTTGTTCTTTCATTAAAGAATGAACTGAAGCAGAAGCAGGTTGTGATACATAATAATGTCGACGAGACAATTGAACTGAATTCTTATGCCGGGATTTATTCTCAAATAATAACCAATTTGGTAATGAATGCTGTGAAGCACGCATTTGATATTGCTCCTGACAATCAGATAACGATTGATGGCTTTGAGAAAGATGGTATCCTAACAATTCTCTTTTCTGACAATGGAAAAGGGATTTCGAAAGAGATTGAGAAGAAGATTTTCGATCCGTTTTTTACGACAGCTTTAGGCAGTGGCGGCAGTGGACTTGGATTGAATATTGTCTATAATCTTATATATAAAACGCTAGGTGGTACAATTAAAATTGATGATACTTTAGAGGGGCAAGGTCTCTCATTTGTTATCAAAATCGAGGAGGAGATAGATGGGGAATCTTAGTTTTGCTAAAGCAAAAGAGAGTCAGAATCAAATTAACAAACCTCTTTTTAAAGTGTTAATAGTTGATGATGATGAGGCGATGCACGCTATTACAGTAAGTGCATTAAAATCAATGGTTTTTAAAGATTATACCCTTGATGTTTTACACGCATACAGTGGGAAAGAGGCAAAAGATATACTTGGTAAGCAATCAGATATTGCGATGGCACTTGTTGATGTCGTGATGGAGACACCAAATGCCGGTCTTGATTTGATTGAGTATATTCGAACCGTTTTGAAGAATGACCTTATAAGGCTCATTATTAGGACGGGGCAGCCAAATGAAGCACCTCAAATGAGTGTTATTGATAAATATGATATTAATGGCTATAAAGAGAAGGCAGAGCTAACGCTTGAAAAACTCTACACAGTTTTTAGAACATCTATCAAACAATATGAGCAACTTCTTGAACTTAAGCAAAAATATGAAGAGACCTATAAAAAGATGGTAACGCACTCTTTAACACAACTTCCCAATCGTCGAAAGTTGATTGAAGATTTAGATGTTGACAGCGATAGCGATAGCGTACTTCTTCTTGTTGATATTGTTGCATTTTCTTCTATAAATGAAGCCAATGGATTTGAAGCAGGAGATGAGGTGTTGATTCAGTTCGGAGTCTTTTTGCTCTCATCGTATGGAGATCGCTATCAAATATACCATCTTGATGCTGATAAATTTGCTATATTAATCCCTGCCAAGCAAGAAAACGGTATCATTGATGTGGTATCAAAGATAAAGCAGAGTCTCGATCAAGTTGTCATTCACACTGAACATTTTCATAGATCGCTTGATACAACCATTGGTGTTGCTCACAAATGTGGCACTAATATACTCCAAAAATCTGAGCTGGCACTGACAGAAGCAAAACACAGTGGTAAAAATCAAGTCCAATTCTATCGTGATGATTTAAAAATTATTAAACGGATAGAAAATACGAATTATTGGGGACAGCGAATTAAAGAGGCCTTTTCGTTAAATAATATTTTGCCCTATTACCAGCCGATATATGATACTCAGACTCAAGAACTCTACAAGTATGAGATGCTTGTTCGGTTGCGTTACAATGATAAGATTTATACCCCAAACTATTTTTTAGAAGCTGCTGAAAATAATGGTCAACTATTTGATATATTTAGGTTTATGTTTAAGAGAGCGTGCTCGGATTCAGCAAAAACAGGGCATAACTTTAGTATAAATATTGGAAATGTCTCTCTTCATAATCCAAAGTTACTCCACTTTGTTGAAAAAGTTCTAAAAGATGATGCTGTAAATGCCTCCTTGATTACCTTGGAAATTCTTGAGAATAATTCTGTCAGTGACGAGCCGTGTGTTCGCAAAAAAGTGGCTAAGCTTAGTGATTTAGGACTTGAAATTGTTATTGATGATTTTGGTACCCGTTGCTCAAACTTTTCTCAGCTAGAAGATTTAGGCGCAACAATGTTAAAAATTGATGGAAAATATATAAAAAATCTTGATACCTCAAAAGAGTCTCAAATTATTGTAAGCACAATTCAACACTACGCCCATGAAAAGGGTATGAAACTTGTTGCAGAATTTGTCCATTCAAAAGAGATTTATGAGATAGTTAAAAAGTTAGGAATTGATTATGTTCAAGGCTACTATCTTGGAGAACCGACCGAGCATATTTTATAGAAATATCTGCTATTTGAGTGTTATTCCCATACTTTGACACTGCTCACGATAGAGTTTTGAAACTTCCATTGCAACATCATCAGGAATTGTCGCTGCTTTGCCCTTCAATCCGTTTGAAATAAGCCACTGACGAAAAACCTCTTTTGATTTGTCTGGCATAAAACGGGTGCTGTCTGAGGTAAAGGTTTCATCAATCAAAATGAGTTCATCATTGAGAATACCATACTCAACTTTACCGTCTGCAATTTCAAAACCAAGCTCTGCAATCGCCTTTTTGTTGGCAAATTGAAAGATACCAACAGAAAGCTCTTTCACTTGAAGTGCAAGATTTTTGTCATTACCCACAAGTTCTGTCATCTGTTCAAAAGTTATCTTTTCATCGGTTTCTGACTTATCTGTTGGAGTAAATGCAGGGCCGTTAACAATTTTTACGCCTGGCTCTAACTCACCCTCTAAAGTGATTGGCTCCCAAATCCAAGTGCTGTTTTTGAGTGCACTCAGAGCCGAGCCAAAGATACGAAAACGACAAATTGCTTCAATAGGAAGTGCCGCCGCTTTTTTCCCAAGCATAACTCGTCCATCTAAATCATCTTTAACACTATTAAGCTCAGTAATACCTGTTATTTTCACAATTTCATCAAAATCGTCAGTAACAAAATGGGTTGGATATCCAGCTTTTTCCAGCTCTTTGAACCAGTATGAGCTTTGTGCGGTAAGGTAGACTCCTTTCTTCGGAATTGGAGTATCCATCACAACATCAAACGCACTGATTCTATCAGTTGCAATAATAAGAAGATGTTCGCCAATTTCATATACTTCGCGCACTTTTCCCTTCTTAAACGGAGTTAAAAATGGCAAGTCGGTGCTAATTAATGTTTTGTGTCCTGCGACAACAACTGTTTTGTTCATAGTAGCTCCTAAACATCCAAGATTTTTGATATTGATTTCATATGGTTGATACGATAGATTGTTTTTGCAAAGACTTGAGAGATGTCAACTTCGTGATACCACTCATGTTTCTCAGAGAATGCAGCGCCACGCCATACGCCATTGGTGCCCGTGATAGAGTGAATAATACCCTCTTTGAATGCTGCATCTATTTTTTCAACTGCATCACCATTGAAAAAAGCAAAAGTAACAAAGACATGAATTGTGTGTGCTCCAAACTCTTTCAGTCGTTTGCAGGCAGCAAGCAGTGTTCCACCAGTTGCAATCATATCATCGACAATAATAACATCTTTATTAGTAACATCTCCGACAAGTCGCGTGTCAACGACTGTTGATGCTTGAGAATAGTCTCTCTCTTTTACAATAAGTGCCATATCTGTTTCGAGCTCTCTTGAATAGTAGCGAGCAGTTTCAGCAGAGCCAACATCAGGAGCAACCATCACGGTGGTTTCATTGATAAGGTTTCTGGTTCTCATCGCCTTCATCAGAGAGTAAGAAGCGTGAAGATTATCGAGGCGAGCGCGGTGAAAAAAGCCACCAATTGCCTCGGCGTGAATATCAATTGTCAATACTCGCTGCATTCCACACTCTTCCATAAAAGTGGCAACCATCGCAGCTGTCAGGCTCTCTCTCCCTTTTCTTCGCTCTTGACGAGAATAGGGGAATTGAGGAATAACGGCAGTGATATTAGATACATCGCTATTGTATGCTGCATTGATAGTCGTGGTGAGTGACATCAAGTTATCATTGACAGAGCGGGTCGACAACGGATCATCTACAAGTTGGATAACATAGACATCAGAACCTCTCACCGGCTCATCTAATGTTGTTTTAATCTCACCATTTGCAAACATCGTTTCAGTCGACTTAATGTATTTAAAGCGTGTTTCATTGTTATCTCGACGATACATCTTTTTGAGATGTTTTACCACCAACTCAGCAAATTCTCTAGCTGAATCACAAGCAATAATACCAAGTTGACCTCGATCTGAGTACATAGGTTTCTCCTTATTCTGAGTCGTTATCGGTGAGTTTGTCATTGTCGGTTTCTCCGCTATCTTCATCTGGTGTTTCTTCATCATCATCAGATTCGCCTTCGTCTGAGTTGCTGTTTGTCAGTGTAAATGTGACACTTTTTGTTGCGCAAGAGGTACAGAAAACATCTTTGTCATATTCATCTCGATCTCCTGTAATTCCGACACCCCATGATTTTCCAGTGCTCCCACCTCCGAAGCAGATGGTATCACCATAAAAGCAGGTGATAAGTTTTTCAAAGTTGGTGTCAGTCGTGAGATGGTATGAATCCTTAATTTCATCAGAGCCTGCACAGCGGGCAATTCCATCATCAGCATCGGACGATTTTGGCCACGAGTCGTCAGAAATAGATGTGTCTTTTAAGATAAAACAAACAGTAGTATCAGTGACTTGAGATGTTACGCCTACTGTCATTATTGATTCACCTTTTGCTTTACATCCACTAATAAGTAAAGAGATAAAAAGTAAAATAGATACCTGTTTCATAACTACACCTCCAACCAGAAATCGAGCGAGTATAGCACAGAAAAAAATGATGTCTATAAAAGAAGCGAACAAATTAGCTAATAGTAACTTTATATCTCTATTTACTTTTTTTGTAGTTTACTTTTTCTCTATCTTTATTACAATAAGAGTGTATGTACGGTAACAATCTGTTGGAGGATGATGTGAAAAAAGTGATATTATATACACTTTGTTGTATAGG
>JAGLDR010000067.1 GCA_023145475.1 bacterium | reverse complement strand
CAAAATGCGTGAATGGTGAATATCGAGGCGGTATCAATGTTTGCGTACGCCAACTTCAGCCGTTTATATGATTGTAAGAGCCCTTTTTCTGTAACAAATGATGCTACCATCTTTTCAACTGGCGAGGTCGCGTTCGCCGTTGATGGGCGTGGGGTTGTCTCTAGAAATGTGACCGCTTCATCAACAAATGTTCTAATGCGATCTTTAAGTTCAGAGGTTGCCGCGCGGGTAAAAGTAACGGCAAGAATCTCTTCGATTGTGGTGCCATCTAAAAGGAATCGCAACATCAGCAGCGCCATACTGTATGTCTTGCCAGTGCCTGCGCTCGCTTCAATAAGCGTTGTCCCTTTTATAGGTGATGAAAGGGGGTTGAAATGGTTCATTTGCGCCCTCCCGTTGTCTCATGCAGTGTCCCGAATATCAGGGTTGCCATATCACACGCCTTTGTTGCCGTTTCTAATGATGCGTCTTCTAATCCACTCATTGTGAGTGCCTCGTTTTCAAACGGTTTAGGAAAGCGAGGCGGATTGTCATAATGGTGTTTAAGGCTCATTTGAATCGCGGTTTGAGGGTCTCTATCTCCTTTTTTAATAATGGAGTAGAGGTGTGCAGAGAAATCGGGAAGAAAGGGGAGCGGTCGTGTCAATCCTTCAAAAAAGTAGTGGATAATCTCATCGAGTATTCTTTGCGGTTGCTCGATTCCAAGGTGGTGAAAAGCGAGCGACTTTCTGCCTGTTCCAAAGAATATATGCAAATCATTTTCTGTCGCTGTTTGCATCATAAGATGCTGCAATAGATAGCCGATTTTTTTGTTCGCCTTTAGTTCTTTTGATGGGTTATGCAGCACTCGGACCGATGGATATATACCGCTAAATTGAGAAATCAGAGTAAGCTGTTTCTCTTTGTCTTTAAAGTGGTAATCAACAAAAAGTTCGTCTGGTTTTTCGCCCTGTCTGATTTGTTCAGAGCGCACGAAAAGATTCCACGCGATTTTTGTAAGCTTATAAAAGAGTTGCTTTCCAACTTTTCCCCACGGAAGTTTTCCGCTGCCTGCGAGTTCAATATAAACGATAGTATCAACTTGTGCCGCACTTTCCGCCTTTTCATACCGTTTGAGAAGTTCATCTATGATGGTCCACCGCTCTAAAGCAGAGAGAGAGAATTTTGTTGCAGTTGTCTCATCCTCGTCAGGAGTATCAGGAAGTCTCAGTTTGAGCACCTGTTTTGCAAAATAGTAGGCAGGATTTGAAAAGAAATTTGCCAACTGAAAGAGGTTGAGCGTCATTCGGTTGTCTGGTGCGGGAACATCGTGGACAGTAAGACGGTTGTCAGAGCTTTTTTCATCACTGCGAGAGGAAAATTGTCTAGCACACTGCTCATCAACAGAGCTGTAGGAGCTCAAACCGGAGCCAGAGGTGAAATAACGAGATGAGAAGGAGTGTATAGGATGTTTTTCAAAAGAGATGTCAGCCTTATAGAGAGATGAGATGAGTGACTGAAGTCGGTTGACTAAAACAGTGGGGAAAAGCTCATCGCCACTGCGGTGGTTAATGCCGGTATAGCTGATGTGTAGCCGCTCTCTTGTTGACAGCAACAGCTCTAAAAAGAGGTGTCTATCGTTCTCTCTGATGCTTCTGTCGCCCGCGCGTGGAATTTGACCAATCAAATCATAGGAGAGTCGGTGGTCAGAGCGGGGAAAACTGTTTTCATTCATTCCAATAAGAGCAATCATCTTAAAGGGAATAGCCCGCATCGGTTTCATCTCACAAAAGGTGACTCCACCAGAGATAAAGCCCCGAAATGATGACCGAGATTCCAACAGTTGCGTGATAATATACCGGACAGTATCAAATGAGACAGTCGCCTCAGAGGAGAAGTCACGAAATCGCTTTGTTTCACGAGACAGAGCAATCAAAAGATGCTCTTTTTCCACCGATGGAGCAAA
>JAGLDR010000066.1 GCA_023145475.1 bacterium | reverse complement strand
GGAGACCCAGAAAAGATGGGTGCAGCATTCAGAATGACCGTTGAAGCAGCCTTTTTAGCTCGTGAAGCAGGTATTCCACAATCATACACCACAGCACAGGCGAGTTCACCGGAACTTGATTTTATTGATTCGCTTTGATTTTCTAATTACAACGACCAATTTAGATGTTTTATTAAAAATTTAAAATTTTAAAGTTTTATTGATAACGGTGAGTATATGAGGCATTGGGCGTTTAAAAGCACTTCATTTTCAAGTTTACTTGCGTAATCTTTCAATTTTCTATGAACCCCGCATTATGTATAGGTTTTGTCATGGACTTTGCTTTTTCTGTAAATAATTCAAAGAATCCAATATCAACATCCTTCTTTCATTAATAAAATCTGAATATTCATTTATTGTCCAATTTGTTGATAAAGGAATAAGGTGCATTTCTTTATCTATCTGATTCTGTGTTTTAATCCAATCAGCGTATGGTTTATTTGATTTAGATTGATTCGGTGCTTTCCCAACATACCTAATATTATAAATTGCATTTATTTTTTTTTCGGTAGTTCCGTTTTTCTTTAATTCATCTTGTGAGAATATATGGTCTTGCTCTGGTATATTTGCTCTTAAACTAGGTTGAAAATTAATTGAATGTTTATAAATTAGCGATAAGACTAAATAACTATTATTGCTATTATATGAAATCTTATCAATATCATCAACTGTTATTTCCATTAGTTTCTTTGTTTCTTTCTTAATCAGTGTTTCAATTTCTTGTGCAGGAAAATCTGTAATAACACCATCTATTGCATTCTTACATTTCATTAATATTGTATCAGATTGCCCACCAAATACGCCACTAAGCAAGGCTTTAACAAACCAAGTTCTCATTTTTAATATATCATTTTCAGAAACACAGTTGTTTTCAGAGCCTATTGCCTTTTTATTATGTTTAAATAACCAATAAATAATTGGGATAAGTGCATTGTTACTTGAAATAAGTTTTTTGTGTGTCAGATGAAACTTATCTCTCAAAATATCACGAGCTAAATATATTGTTGATGTAAAAATTTTCCAATAAGCATCATCTTTTATTACATCAATCAAATCTATATTAAAATTTTTTGTTTTGTATTTTAATCCATTTATGTCATTTGCATTTAAGAATAGAATAGTCTTAAGCACAAAATCATTCGAAAAATCAAACCTATCATTATCATTTAATTTTGTATTTAAGTCTTTAAACTTTTCTCTAGCTTCTGTCCATTTTGACTTAATTGTCGAAAACAATAAATCCGAATAACTTAGTTTTGTCCCTCCAGCATTTGTTCTAACAAAAATGTCTAAAACCTTATCATAATTTTCTTCTGTTTCTGGGTAATAGTAAATTATTGACTCATACCTTAACATTCTCAATAGTTTAGAAACCGCTTTCTTTTGTTCTTTTGATACAGTAATTGAATATTCTTTTTCAAATTTTGTGTTTATTATATCAGAAACATCCTCAATGTCTTTTATCGAATAAATATTTTTAACTCTATACCACGCTTTCTCAATATTTCCATTTTTATTCTTTTCAACAAATTTTTCACCTTTATTTTTATTGTAAAAGTTAAATTCATAAAGAATGCCATCATCTTCATTTTCTTCAAGACCGCTAAGAATGTTAAAATATAAGTCATACTCATTATTTCGAATGATATAATTTCCCATAAGAACTAAATAAAAAGTAGTTATTCTTTGCTGTCCATCCAAAACTAACAAATATTCTTTTTCTAGATTTATAGATGTCTCTAATACATTATCTTCATCACTTCTGCTGACAAATTTGAGTTTCTTAATTTCTTCTTTTTCAATATAACTACCTTTAAGTTTCCAAAATAAAAAAGTGCTGATAGGATAATCTCTTAATAATGAATCAAAGAGCATATATACTTGAAAAGGTTTCCAAACAAAATTTCTTTGTATATCAGGAAGGTAAATTTTATCGTTAACATCTTTAACAATATTGTCAATTGATTCTCTAATGTAGTCTTGCATACATTTCCTCTTTAATGTTTAATTCAAGTATTCTAATCGCAGTGCGTGTATGCATCTTGTGTTTATATTCCCAATATGGGCGTGTAAACACATTTCGACAGGCTCAGTGCATCGCAATTGCGTATACTTTCTCTTTACCATTCATTTTCTCCTATTCCTCAAAACATCAACCACGACATCTCCTTTTATCCTAACTCTGCCGACACTTTATACCTCTAGGAAATCCTGTCAACCTATCCGTTCAGAATTTCTTGAGATATTCACCCATTCTAAGAAAATTCACTATCTGCGTCTCTTCTTGTTGATAATATTTGTTCCCACCATAAATAACAGCTTGACCATACGGCAAATCAGGGAAAAGTTTTTCAAAATACTTCAAACCCTTAAAGTATTCTTTTGTAACTGTTTCTCCTGATTTAATCTCAATTGGCAACACATGCTGAGCAATACCAAATATTACATCAACTTCATTTCCTTTGTGATCCCGATAAAAAGTGAGATTATTATCTCTACCAGCATTATAACGCTGTTTTAAAATATCCATAACAATCATATTTTCAAAAAGGTTTCCTCTCAAGGGATGGGTGTGCAACTGTCGTTGTTCATTTATACCCATTAAAAATGTTGCCAACCCCGTATCGTAAAAATAGAGCTTAGGTGATTTCACCAATCTTTTCTTTATATTTACAAAATATGGTTCCAATAAAAAAATTATATAACTCGCTTCGAGTAAAGATATCCACTCTCTTGCTGTTGGCTGTGAAACACCCACGCTATTTGCCAAATTAGAGATATTCAGTATTTGCCCCGTCCGTCCCGCACACATTCTCATAAACTTCTTAAACAGTGAGAGATTATGAATTTGAGAAAGCTCTCTCAAATCTCGCTCTACATATGTTTTTAGATAAAAATTAAGTGCCTGTTGTGGATCAAGATCTTGATCGTAAATACGAGGATAAAACCCTTTAAACAGCAACTCATCTATTGATTGTATTGGATATGTGCTACTGACTTCATCTATAGAAAAAGGTAACAACTCAACAATTGCACTTCTTCCCGCGAGTGATTGTGTTATTGATCGCATCAGAGTCAGCTGATAACTTCCCGTCAGGATAAACATGCCGTTCATCTGTCGCTCATCCACAATTCCCTGCATATATGATAAAAGATGGGGAACTCGTTGCACTTCATCAATAACTGCTCCATCAGGAAAAGATGCAAGAAACCTCCGAGGATCTCGTTCAGCCCGCTCCATTGAATCAATATCTTCAAGTGTTATATATGGCTTTTCGTGAAACAACTTCTTCACAAGCGTCGTTTTGCCAGCTTGTCGAGGTCCTGTTATTGTAACAACAGGGTATTGTGTTGCCATTCTTAAAACATGCTGTGAAATTGTCCGGGAAATCATTTGCGCCTCCTTTTATTCAAATGATACTAACATCTTACACAAAAGAGTGAAAATCACAAGTTATTTCTTTAATTTTCACTCTTTTTTATTGAAGTGGGATTCTGAAAAACAATATTAGGATGTTATAAAATGAAGCAAGAATATGATTTCTCAAAAGGAGAAAGAGGTAAGTTTTATAATAAAGATGCGGAGCTTAATTTTCCTGTCTATTTCGATCCTAAAATCCTGTTATTCAACCCACTCCCATGCTTGAATGTGCTCAACACCCTCCCTATTTCCAAGTAAAATATCATCGAGGGTAATAACAAGTTTTGGATAGCTGTTTTTGATTTTCTGAAGATTGCCAAACTCTCGCTCAATGGTCTCTTTTTCTGTTAAATATTGTGCAACTTGA
This sequence comes from bacterium, assembly GCA_023145475.1. Taxonomy (GTDB): domain Bacteria; phylum UBP6; class UBA1177; order UBA1177; family JAGLDR01; genus JAGLDR01. Next base: position 11,495 of record JAGLDR010000066.1, on the reverse strand, counting down.
ATGTAGACTCTCTCTTTCTCTTTTTCTGCAATAAAATCAATCTCTCGCTTATCATGCTTCCCTACAAAAATAGAGTATCCTTGTCGTTTGAGATGGAGGAATATGGCATTTTCTAAGTATTTTCCAGGAACAGGATCAAAAGATGATGAAAGAAAAAACTTAAACGCTGGGTCATTGAGATAGTATTTCTTTTCTCCCGTCAAAACTTTTTTTCCTCTGATGCTAAATCGTGAAACCTCGTGGAGAAAGTAGGCTTGTTCTAGAAAAAGAAGATAACTACCAAGAGTCTCTCGTGTGGCACTATATCCGTTGCTTTTCATATAGTTGACGACAGATGTTAAAGAGAAGAGAGAACCAACAGAATCAATCATATATCGAATAAGATTTTCAAGAAGATAGACATCTCTTATTTCGTGACGCTCTACAATATCCCGCAAGACAATTGAATCTTTCAAGCCTGATATGTAATTTCGCTGAATTTCGCCATCTGCCATTTTGCAGTGTTCTGGAATGCCTCCATGCTGAATATACTCTACAAATGATGCTTTACTTCGTTTTATCTGCTTAAAACCGAGATATTCCGTATAGCTGAATGGGAAAATCTCAAAAGTGACATATCTCCCTGCAATATAAGTGGCAAGGTCTGTTGAAAGAAGACGAGAATTTGATCCTGTGATGAAAATCTCATATTCGTCAATATAGTTTTGCGAAAGAGAGTTGACCGCTTTTTCCCACTCATCAATTTCTTGTATTTCATCAAGAAAAAGAAAAACTTTGCCTTCGGGTTGCAACTCTTTCCTGTATATCGAGATGATGTCAAGAAGAGAGTCAGCACTGTTGATGAAATCGAGTTCACGAATATCTTTGTTAATATAAAGAATATTCTTTGGTTTGATTCCCTGCTTTACAAGAGCGTGGATTATCATTCTCAAAATATAGCTTTTTCCGCTTCTTCTCTGACCAAGCAACACCTTTATGAGTCTGTTTCCCATATATTTTGAAAGAGTGGTAATATATTCTTTACGATAAAATCCAAATGTAATCTCTTCGTTATTCCAGAAATTATATTTTCTTACTATTTCAAGCATCAGCACCCTCCTAAAACGCTGTCAGAATAAGAGTATACTCGTATTTTATGTGATTGTCAATAAGAAATAAGAGTATACTCGCATAAACGGGGTGTATTTTACAAGGATACTTTACAGCACAGGCTAGTTCACCCGAACTTGATTTTATCGATTCGCTTTAATTTTCTTTTGCTGACTTAATTAAGAATCTATCATAGAAAAAGAGTGCAACTACCGTAACCATTCCAATTGCAGTGAAGACAAACCAGATTTTACCAGGATTATAGGTGTTCCACAGATGGAGTGTCAACTCATGCTCATTCAATTTTAACAGTTGCATCGCTTTCTGTTCAAGTTGTGCCGGCTCCAGTGTGGACAAGTCAGATAAAACAGCGAGGTTCTTTTCAACCAACGCTTGTTTAATCAGTGTATATTTGTCCGCCCAAGCACCATAAAAGCTACCGGAAAGGATACCGCCAAGCAAGTTGCCACCAGCAACAGGAAGAAAAGAATATCCCATATAAAGGCCAACTTTATCAGGAGGAGCAATCATACCAATATACTCTTGTGAGCGAGGAGAGCTTGCCATTTCACCGATTGCAAAAATAAGCAGTGCAACAATGATATACCAGCCATTCATAAAAAATCCGGTAAGACCAACACCAATTGCAGCGATAATAATGCCAGAAATAATAGAGTTGAGTGGTTTAACCTTCATAACAAGGTAGGAGACAACCATCTGGAATATAATAATTGCTCCCGCATCAAGATTCAAAATCATCTCTGGGCGAATAATTCCTTTTCCCTCTTCAACCACGCCAAAGATAGCCGCAATCCAGTGGGCTGAATCATAGATGACGGTGGTATCGACCCACTGTTGAATAAAGACAGGGAGTGTGATAAAAATCTGAATAAACATTGTCCAGAATCCGACCATAATCAGCAGAAATATCATAAATTTAGTATCTTTAAGGACTGTTGCGGTGTTTGTTGCAATCTCTTTCATACTTTCGCCAAAAGATTGTTTTTTCTTTGCATCTTTCTCTTCGCGACCAGGCTCTTTATAGATGAAAATTGTAGGAATCAAGTTGATTGCAATGACAACCGATGCCATAATAAAAACATAATTCCAACTTATATCTCTCAACTTTGATGCGATAAAGGGTCCAAGAAAACCACCGATATTGACCATCATATAGAAGAGCCCAAAACCGATAGCTGCTGATGTTTTATCCGTTGTTTTTGCGACAGTGCCGACAATAACTGGCTTGAAAATAGCGGCACCAACTGCGACTAACAAAAACATTGCAAAGACTGCGGGATAGGAGGTGAATTGTCCCATAAGATAATAGGAAACAGTCAAAATAGAAAATGCAGCCAACAGCACCTTACGAAAGCCAAAATGGTCGGCAATAGCACCGCCAAAGATGGGAAGAAGATACATGACTGCTGTTACAACGCCTTGCATAACTCCTCGTTGTTCCTGAGAAAAGCCAAGGCCGCCATCTGCAATAGGGCTTGTCAGATAGATGCTGAGAACGCCAAACATACCGTAGTATGCCCATCGCTCAAACAGCTCCATTACATTGGCGACCCAAAAAGTTTTTGGCAGTCGTTTTACAACAGTAGTAAATTCAGACATAGAGTACTCCCTATTTGAAAAAAAAGTAACGATTTATATAGATGGTGCATAGTTTTACCAGCACTAAAAGTTCTTTATCATTCTCTGAGATTTTTTTGGCTTTATAGTAACGGGAAATACCTTGTTAATTTTGAATTTTGGATTCTTAAAGTGAATTTTGTGTCGTCCTGGTTTAAGAGGATATTTAGTAATCGGTGTCGCCTTGATAAATTTTCCATCAATATAGACATTTGCCCATGGTTTGCTGTTGATGCTGATATATCCCGCATCTCCCGATTTGTATTTCTTTGCCGTTCGTGGACGCTTGCGTTTTGCTTTAACCGTTCGCTTTCTTCCGCGTTTTTTCGTCTTCATCACAAAATTTATTTCGCGATTGTTCTCTATACTCAATTTTCCGATATTCTTTTCTGTTGCCTTGTAACCACTCTTTTCTGTTCGCAAGAGAATCTCTATTCCGACAGGAACATTCACAATTGCAGGTGTTACATCCTCTTCTTTTTCGCCATTAATAAAGATAGCAGCGCCGTCAGGTGTTGATTTGACTGTCAACATTGTCTTCTGTTCACCTGGCTTGTAGAGGTGCAAGGTGAGCATCTTCTGTTCGCCATCTTTGATAGAAAACACTTGCGTTAAAGGAAGGTGGTCCTTTATATTTGCATCAATTGTATGACTGCCCTCAAGAACTCCGTTAAGGGTACACGGCGTCGCACACCGCTTTTCATACATAGTCCCCTCATCAAATGTGATGAGTGTTGCTGAAACATTAGAATCTACAATGAGTGTTGTATTGTTTGTCGCAAAAAACATAAAATAGCCTGCAGTAGAGAGCAGTGCGACCATCAATAAGAACATAGTGATAAAGAGCGCTGGTCCCTTTTTGTTTTTTACTCCACTGTACTCATCATTATGCGCATCGTGACGAGGGGCGGCTTGAATGCGAGAGCCACCGAGTCCAGAACGCATTTCTTCAGGGATTTCTAGGGTAGAATATTCATCTAGTTTTCTGAGATCTTCTTCAATTTCTTCCACGAAGAATTCTTTCATGAAATCCATCATATCTTGGCGAGAAAAACTTTTTGCACTTCTAAAATTGAATTGTTTCAAATCTTCTGCAAATTCGCTTGCCCACTGATAACGCTCATCTCTATCTTTTGCCAGTGCCTTTAAGACGATTCTATCAAGTTCTGGAGTAACAGCACTGTTAAAAACGCTTGGCTTTGGCACATCAGCATTTTTAATTTTTTCTAGTGTGGCAACATCATTTTTACCGAGAAAAAGCCGTTTTCCTGTCAACATTTCAAAAAGAACAACACCAAGTGAGAATATATCACTTCGCCGGTCAATTGCCATGCCGGCAACCTGCTCTGGTGACATATAGGCAAACTTGCCTTTGAGCATTCCTGCTTGTGTTTTGGTTGATTTGCTTTTTGCTTTGGCGATACCAAAATCAATAAGCTTTACGGTTCCTTCATAGGAAATAATCATATTTTGCGGACTAATATCACGGTGAATGATATTGAGTGGCTTCATCTTTTCATCAGTTTTACGGTGGGCATAATCAAGCCCGTCGCATACCTGAGCAAGAGTATAAACGCTTTGTTCAACAGGCATCAACAAATCAACGCGTTTTAGGCGTTTTCTTACTGTTTTTATATCTCTGCCGTTAACCAACTCCATCGCGATGAAATAGGCATCATCAATCTTTCCAAGCTCAAGAATTTGAACGATATTCGGGTGTTGCAGTTGAACGGCAATTTTTGCCTCATCAATGAACATTTCGATGAAATCACTATCTTCTGCAATTTCTTGTAAAATCTTTTTAATGGCAACAATTTTCTCAAATCCTTCAACGCCGAACATTTTTGCTTTAAAAACTTCGGCCATTCCGCCTTGCGCAATAAGTTCAAGCAGATAGTATTTTCCAAAAACTCTTGGTAGTTTGTATTGCGTACCCATACTCTCTCTCAATCACATAACATCCGCGGTATGATAGTGTGTGTAGGGAAAGGTGTCAATAAATTTAAGGTTTAACTTTCAGACTCAATGTGAGTCCATGCCCTATCGGCACGATTGTAGAAAAAAGACGACGGTCAGCGAAGACTACTTCGTTGTATTGGTGGGTGTGTTTTCCAAGATTTTCTCTAATAGTATCATTGACTTTGAATAGTGTGTCATCAGCAACAATTATGCCGCCTGGCTTCAATAATGCGACTGTTGCATCAAGAAGTTGCGGATAGAGATATTTTCCTGCATCTTGAAAGATAAAGTCAAAGCTTTCTGGCTTGTTTTGAGCCAACGCAGGAATCAGTTTTTCTGCTTCACCAAAGAGTGCCGTTATCTGATTGATAGTGCCACTTTCAGTGAATGTTTTAACAGCCTCATCATGCAACCGTCTTTTACTGTCAATGGTGGTGATATGTCCGTCAGGTGGAAGAGCACTTTGAAGCCAGAGAGTTGAATATCCATTGCCTGTACCAATCTCCAAAACTGTTTTTGCGTGGTACGAGCGAATCAGAAAAGCCAGAAGTTGTCCAATTTCAGGCTCAATCGGCGGCTGAATATCATTTCTGACACTATTTTTTGACTCTAACTGGGTCATTATAGAGATGGGTCTTGTAATGAAATTACGAATGTATTTTTCGGTATCGTTCAATTTTGTCCTCTCCACAATCAAATGAGTTCTCCATTTTCCAACTGCTATCAATCATCCTGTTTATATCAATGGAGTAGCCCTTTTTCAAAAAGATTGGTGCGGTAATTACAACAAGTTCATCAACGAGATTTTGTGTGAGAAAAGAGTGAATAAGTTTTGCCCCGCCCTCGACTAAGATGGCGTTTTTATTATACTTGTTCAGCAATAATTCAAGTGTATTTTGTATCTTGTCAGCTACGAGTGACTCGACGGTGCAGCCCTGCTTTATGAGATATGCAGCATCTTCCACCTTCTCAGTGAAAACAAGAGGGTTTGAGGTATATAGTCGTGCATTTTCAGGAAGTTGCAAAGAGGCAGAATATATAACAGGAAGAGGGTTTGCGCCAGACACAAGTCGAACGGTCAGCAGTGGATTATCTATTGTCAGTGTGTGTGCTCCAACAGCAATTGCCTGATGTTCTGCACGCAATGTGTGGACAAAAACATCACTTTCAGGCGATGATATATGCGTTTGAAATCCTTTTTGTGCAGCGATAAATCCATCTTGAGATTGTGCAATTTTGACGGTTACCCACACTCTTTTCTTTCGAATATTTTTGAAAAAGAAACGGTTGATTTCTACTACATCATCTGCATATTCATCCATAAAAACAACAGGGACATCATTCTCTTGAAGCCATGTTGCGCCATTTTTCGCTTTACTGTTTTCTTCTTTTTTTGCGATAAAAACTTGTTTGATTCCAGCGGAATGAATTGCAACAGAGCAGGGAGGTGTCTTTCCATAGTGGTTGCACGGTTCAAGAGTAACGGCCATATTCAGACCACTTGCCCGATTGTCTAATTTTGAGAGAGCAACAACTTCAGCGTGAGGACCGCCATATTTTTGGGTAAATCCCTCAGCAAGAATGGTGCCTTCGTCATCAAAAATAACTGCTCCCACTTTTGGATTTGGGTAGACAGAGTTTTTGCATTGTCGGGACACTTTAATAGCGCGTTGCATCATAGATTTAGCAACAGACATATTCATTTCTTTGCCTTTTTAATCACAATAAATGGTGGGACAATCTGCTTTAACCACGACTGTATACGCTGCAGGTTTTTTGTTGATAATTTTGAGTCTGTTACCGTACACTCCGCCTCAAAAAAGCCTTTTTTTGCAATGCAATTGCAGCGAGCACCGGGAAAAGAGAGTGCAGTTTGACACCGAAATTCTGTGCCCGGAACAGTGAGCGATATTTTGTAGATGCCTCTATCTTTATTGCTAAAATTGTTAAGTGTTGGTGTTGCAACACCCATAATTCCTGAGCCCGTAAGAGTAACAAGCTGAGGAACTGTTGCATGTACGGTGGGCGTTTTTTCTGCCTGCAAATCTATAAATTCGGCGAGAGCAACAGGGTCAAGCGGAAAAGAGTTGTCAGAAAAAAGAAGAATTTTGTAGGATCGATTCTCAGATATTTTAAGCTCAAAAAACTCACGCATCGGCATTGTCCGACTCCATCCAGATGGCGTGTAGACAAACGAGGGAAAGATTGGTTTTTGCAAATCATTGGTAATGCGGCCATCTTTATGGAAAATTGCTTTTGTTCCATCTGTCATCTGATTCATTTCATATGAAATGTCGCTTCGATAGACAAGATGACGACCTTCGTCATCTAAAACCACAAAGGGAGCGTGCGCAACAACAGGGAGAGGGATATCAATTTCCCATGCGTTTTTACCAGGGAAGAATCGTGCGCCAATCGCACAAGGAATATTTTTGTTGTTGAAAAAGTATTCAGAAGATGAAAAGAGTGCCGCATCGTTTCCACAGATAAAATAGGTGAGTACGGGAACATTTCTCACCTGCATAATGTGTACGCCTTTGAGAATTTTGCCTCTATTTTGTGCAAGAAAAGCGCTCTCTGTCAGACCATTTTTTGGTGAAAAAGTGATGGAATGATAGAGTGATTTATCGGCACTAAGCGACGGAGTGTCTTTCTGAGATTCCCCAAAAAGAAAAAATGCAGAGGAGACTAACGGCCCCCCCTGCATTAAAAAAAATGAAAAAAGAATAAAAGCTATCAGAGATGCTTTTGTTTTCACTACCAAATATTTTTTGGTTTAATCTTAGCTGAATTACCTTTTCTCTTGCGTTGGTAGTACAACTTACCACGGCGAACCATACCACGATTAATTAGCTCAATCTTTTCTAACATTGGGCTGTGAAGTGGGATAATCTTCTCCACACCAAAACCTGATGTCATTTTGCGAACTGTAATCGTCGTTCTGTTGTTGTTTCGTCCGTTCTTGATAGCAATAACATCACCTTTAAAAATCTGGATGCGCTGTTTTTCACCTTCAATAATTCTTGTGTGTACAGCGATTTTGTCACCAGGCTTAATATAGTAGTGATCAAATCTCATTTGTCTTTGTTCAATCGTTTGAATTGCGGGCTTTACCATAACTTTGCTCCTCACGGCAAAAAATTCAGTCGCTTATATTACATAGCCTATCTGTTCTGTCAATAAAAATTGAAACGGCACTTCTGACACTCAGATGATTGTAGTTGCTTCCCGTCTCTATTGGTTCAATAATGATGTCTGATTTTTGTAAGAAACTTTCTGTCATTCCACCGCCTGTACCGAATAAGAAGGCAATTGGCTGTTTGAGAGTAACGACCTCTTCCAGGGATTTTGATGTGGGAAAATGGCGTGCTGTTGTCGCGGCAACAAGTGGTGTCTGTTTGGTCCTATTTTTGATGATTTCTATCCCTTCCTCTAAAGATGCGACGACACTTACCTTTTCTAACGCCTCTTTTCTGTCTGGATTTTTCCTGCCACCAGCTCGCTCTGTCCAGTGGGAGACAAGGGTCTTTGTAAACGAGCGATATGAGGGGTCAGGATGGACAATAATATATCCGCCAACATCATAGGTTGCAGCCACCCGAGCGATATCGTGAATATCAAGGTTGGTCACCGCCGTAGTGATAATCCCATCGTTGCTTACCATTGGGTAGTGCATTAGTACGATATAAAGTTCATTCATTTTCATGAGGTTTATTCCTGTTTATTGTCTAGTGTCAAGCAGAAGATTGCTCCTCGAATCCTCCGCAACTCTTGCTGCCCACTCTACTCTAACTTGTTTGTATAATCAATCATATCCGATATATCTTCTCTCTCCCCCTTACAAAAGTTGCTAAATTAATAAAAAAACGGTAAAACTTTGTAGTCGGTATGATTTTTTTGAGGGTATTTATAATGCGTATTTTAGTTTTTTTGCTCTCGGTGCTTTTCTTGGCAAGCTGTGGCACAGCGCCTAAAAAAGAGAGTTCCTCTTCCTCATCCTCGTTTCGCAAGAAAAAAGGGGAGCCAGAAATCCAGCAAATCAAGACAATCAGCACTAAAGGGTCAGAGATTGACTTGAGCTCACGAGATTATGTGGTGAAGAAGTTTGATATTAACAAAGATAAAGTGCCCGATATGCTCTCTATCTATAAGAAGGTTAAAAACAAAGAGACAGGCAAAAAAGAGTTGTTGCTCTATGTAAAGGAGATGGATTTGAATCACGATGGAAAGATTGATGTCTACCGTTTTTTCAACAAAAAAGGGATGATTGATAAAGAGGAGCTTGATTTGGATTTTGATGGCAAAATTGATGCTGTCGATCACTATCGCGGTGGAATTGTAAGGAAACGCGAATTGGCGATGAGATTTTCAGAGCAACCAACGATTGTTAAGTATTACGATGAAAAGAGAAAATTAATCCGTCTTGAAGAAGATCAAAGTCAAAATGGCAAGATTGATTATTGGGAGTTTTATGATTCCGGTATTTTGAACCGCATAGAGAAAGATACAGATGGTGATGGGAAGTCTGATATTTTCAAACGCTCTGGAGATAAGGAGTTCACTCAAGTCCGCAGTGCTGATGAGGAGTTTAAGTATAACAAAGCATCGTCAACATCAGATTAACCTCTCTACAGTGAGGAGATTCCAATGAAAAAAGTATTAATCATCTTTCTGTTCCTTCTGCTAGGAGGCACGCTATCAGCAAAAAAAGTTATTGCTGTAATGGATTTTTCTTCCGAAGTCCACTACCGTTCGCTTTCAAAAACCGCTGCCAATATTTTGGTTTCAGAGCTTGCCTCAAAGCCAATCTTTACGGTAATTGAGAGAAGTCGTCTTAAAAAGATTCTTGATGAGCAAGGTCTTGCAATGACAGGACTTCTTGATGATTCAAAGGCGGCCGAAGTTGGCAAACTGCTTGCTGCAAATTATCTGATTATGGGACATATATCATCGCTCGGTCGAGGATTTATTGTTACATCGAAGATGGTCAATGTCCAAACTGGGGCAATTAGCGCGGCACCAAAAGTTTCAGTGTCGTCAGAGCGGGCGCTGCAAGGTGCAATTCAAGAGCTTGCAAACAAAATTGTTGCAGCGGCAGAAGGTCGATCAACTGCGGCTACAGATTCATTCAAAGTTCGCAGAGATTTTCTTGTGCAGGAGTGTAGACAACGCAAGCCTGAAAAGTGTTTTGAATTAGCCATTTTCACGTGGTATGGAAAAGGTGGTGTGAAAAATGCCGAGACTGCCCTCAATAATTTTGTTGCTTCTTGTGTCTTTGGAAAGCCCAAAGGGTGCTTTTATGCGGCGCAAATGTATAATAAAGGCATCGGCTCTCGCAAAAACCCATCAAAAGCTCGTCAGTTCTATGAAAAAGCGTGTAGAGCAGGCTTTAAAGCTGCCTGTGGCCGTGCCAGCAAACCTCGTTCAAATGGTGCGTTTGGTGATAGTATGCTCGGTGGCGGAAACGCCAATAACTCAATCGGAATTACCGCTCCCTCAGCAAAACAAAAGGGCGGATTTAAGGAAAATATCATTCCATCTCTTGAGCCATAATGGTTGCTTCACTTTTTTATTTTCGATATTTAAGCACAAGAATAACGAGATAAACCTGTAAAACAAAGGTTCCTATAAATGTTGCAATAGCTTGAATCTCAGAATATTTTTCCATATAGATATAGACAGAGATGTTGCCGATTGCAAATGCCGCCCATGAAAGAGCCGAAACACCTTCAGAGTTTTTCACCTTGAGCAGATGAATCACTTGTAACAGGGTCGCCGCGGGAAAAATTACCGCAGGAATAAAACCAATCAAATCTATAATAGACATTGCTCCTCCGTTAAGAAAACTCTTTTTTATACCAGTGATAGACGGTTTGTAAGCCCTCTGTCAATGAGACTTCTGGGTGCCAGCCAAGTTGAGTAATCTTTGAAATATCAAGCAGTTTCCGAGGTGTTCCATCAGGTTTTGTTGTGTCCCACTCGATGGTTCCTTCAAATCCAACAACTTTCTTGACGGTCTCTGCAAGCTCTTTTATTGTCAAATCTATGCCAGTTCCAAGATTGATATGCGTGTTTTTGATCTCTTTTTCACCCTTTTTAAACAGGTCGGTGAAATTGCTCTTCTGCATCAGATGGATAGAGGCGCGTGCAGCATCATCAATAAAGAGAAATTCCCTTTTTGGAGAGCCAGTTCCCCAGAGTGTAACTGATTGCTTTTTCTCTTCTTTTGCTTCATGAAATCGTCGCATCAAAGCGGGAATTACATGGCTTGTTTCAAGGTTAAAATTATCGTTAATTCCATAGAGATTTGTCGGTTGCACCGATATAAAATTAGTGCCATATTGCAGATTATAACTTTCACACATCTTTAGCCCGGCAATTTTTGCGATTGCGTATGGCTCATTCGAATATTCTAAATCCCCCGTCAGGAGAGATTCTTCCTTCATCGGTTGCTCTGCAAACTTTGGATAGATGCAGCTTGAGCCAAGAAAGAGCAATTTTGTAACGCCATATTTCCACGAAGAGTGGATAACATTATTTTGAATCTGCAAATTGTTATAGATAAAGTCAGCGCGATAGGTCATGTTAGCCATAATACCGCCAGCTTGCGCCGCAGCAAGAAAGACAAATTCAGGTTTTTCTTGTTCAAAAAAGGATTCACACGCCGCCTGATTACGCAAATCAAGTTCAGATGATGTCCGCAGAACAAAGTTGGTATAGCCCTGCATGCGCAACTCTCGCAAAAGAGCCGAGCCAAACATGCCACGGTGACCTGCGATATATATTTTTGAATTGAGATTCATTAACTA